>NZ_JBHJRC010000335.1:0-8764 GCF_042261735.1 Kitasatospora sp. NPDC056327
TCGAGGCCATCAGGCTGGTCACGGTGGTGACGGCGAGGACGACCACGATGAAGCCCAGCGAGAACGGGATGCCGATCTCCGGGACGTGCACGCCCTGCTCGTGCAGCGCGTGCAGCACCAGCTTCACGCCGATGAAGCCGAGGATCACCGACAGGCCGTACGACAGGTGGACCAGCTTCTTCAGCAGACCGCCGATGAGGAAGTACAGCTGGCGCAGGCCCATCAGGGCGAAGGCGTTGGCGGTGAAGACGATGTACGGGTCCTGGGTCAGGCCGAAGATCGCCGGGATCGAGTCCAGCGCGAACAGGACGTCGGTGGTGCCGATCGCCAGCATGACGATCAGCATCGGGGTCATCAGCCGGCGGCCGTTCTCCCGGATGAAGAGCTTGGTGCCGTGGTACTTGTCGGTCGACGGGAAGCGCTTCTCGATGGACTTGAGGAGGCGGTTCTCCTCGAACTCCTCGTCCTCCTCGTCGGCCCGGGCCTCCTTGATCAGCTTCCACGCCGTCCAGATCAGGAAGCCGCCGAAGATGAAGAACACCCAGGAGAACTGGGCGACCAGCGCGGCACCGCCGGCGATGAAGACCGCGCGCAGCACCAGGGCGATGATCACACCGAACATCAGCACGCGCTGCTGGTAGATCCGGGGCACCGCGAACTTGCCCATGATCAGGATGAACACGAAGAGGTTGTCGACGCTGAGCGACTTCTCGGTGATGTACCCGGCGAAGAACTCACCGGCCGGCGTCGCGCCGGAGTGCCACCAGAGGAACCCGCCGAAGATCACCGCCAGCACGACCCAGACCGTGGTCCAGATGCCGGCTTCCTTGATCGACACCTCGTGCGGCTTGCGGCCGCCGATGAAGAAATCGGCCACGACCAGGGCCAGGAGCACCACGATGGTGCCGACCCAGAGGCTTACGGAAACGTCCACTACTGCTCCTCCGGCAGGTAGGCGAGACAGTCATCGTCACTGCCGGAGGTCTCTTCCGCCCGTCGGGCACGCTGCGGCGCGCCCGCGGACCAGCGCCCCGGGGCACCGCGACGGGTGCCCGTGATGACGGGGACGGCTGCGTGGGAATACTCCCCTCCGCTGCAAGAAGGGTAACAGCACTCCCAAGGAAAGGTAAAGAAGGTAAAGAACCGTCAGGCCCGGGCGGGCGGCGCGGCCACGGGAACGGCGGCGGGGACGGACACCCGGGCCGCCACGGGGACGGCCACGGGAACGGGCAGAGGAAAGGCTAGAGGAACGGCTCGATGACCGGCAGCAGGTCCTGGAAGGTCCGCCCCTTGGCCGGGGCGCCGATCGCCTGCATCTCCCAGCCGCCGGAGCCGTCCCGGAACACCTTCGCCATGATCTGCCCGGTGTGCGGACCGCCGCCGGTCAGCTCGTAGCGGGCCAGTTCGAGGCCGGTGGACTCGTCCACCAGCCGGCAGTGCGCGTTCTGCACCTCGGCGAAGGTCTGCCCGGTGTACGAGCTGACCGTGAACACCACCTGGGTGATGTGCGGCGGCACGTGCGCGAGGTCCACCAGGATCGCCTCGTCGTCCTCCCCCGCCCCCGCGCCGCCGACCACGTTGTCCCCGGTGTGCCGCACGGAGCCGTCGTCGCTCTCCAGGTGCTGGAAGAACACCACGTCGGACGGGGTCCGCTCGGCGTACAGCAGCGCCGAGGCGTCCAGGTCGATGTGCCGGGTGCGGCTGCCGAACAGGCCCCGCCGGGGCGCCGCCCGCCAGCCCAGGCCCATCCGGACCACGGTGAGCGTCTCCCCCGGCCCCTTCTGCAGACTGACCCGCTGGCCCTTGGCAAGGTGCACCGACACGGCGCATGTCCTCTCTGCCCGGCCGCGCGGGATCCCCGCGCCGGCTCCACGGTGGAACACCCCGTTGCCGTCCCCCGGCTGAGGCCCCCTCTTCGGGCCGCCCACGTCCGGGGCGGCGCCGCAGGCCAGCCTAGGCCCTGCGGTCGAACGCGCTGCCCGCCGTGTACCCGTTCCCGGCGGTGCCGAGACACCGCCGGCCCGGCCGGGAACGGAACCGGCCACGCCGGCCCGGGGCGCCCGCCGGCGCCCCGGGCCGGACCTCAGGCGATGCCGGCCTCGCGCATCTGCCGCAGCTCCTTCTTCAGCTCCTTGACCTCGTCACGCAGCCGGGCCGCCACCTCGAACTGGAGGTCGACCGCCGCGGCGTGCATCCGCTCGGTCATCGACTGGATGAGGTCCGCCAGCTCGGCCGCCGGCAGCGACTTCGCCGGCTTGCGGTCCGCCCCGAGCGCCGGCACCGGGGCCTTCCCGCCCTTGGCGCCGCCCGCGCCCCGGTAGCCGGTGGACAGCAGCTCGCCGGTGTCCACCTCCTCGCGGGTGAGGGTGTCCAGGATGTCGCCGATCTTCTTGCGCAGCGGCTGCGGGTCGATCCCGTGCTTCCGGTTGTACGCCTGCTGCACCTCGCGGCGGCGGTTGGTCTCGTCGATCGCCCGCTCCATCGAGGGGGTGATCCGGTCCGCGTACATGTGGACCTGGCCCGAGACGTTGCGCGCCGCGCGGCCGATGGTCTGGATCAGCGAGGTGCCGGAGCGCAGGAAGCCCTCCTTGTCGGCGTCCAGGATCGCCACCAGGGAGACCTCGGGCAGGTCCAGGCCCTCGCGGAGCAGGTTGATGCCGACCAGCACGTCGTACTTGCCGGCCCGCAGCTCGCGCAGCAGCTCGACCCGGCGCAGCGTGTCGACGTCGCTGTGCAGGTACCGGACCCGGATGTCCAGGCCGAGCATGTAGTCGGTGAGGTCCTCGGCCATCTTCTTGGTGAGGGTGGTGACCAGGACGCGCTCGTCCTTCTCCACCCGCTTGCGGACCTCGTGCACCAGGTCGTCGATCTGGCCCTCGGTCGGCTTCACGATCACCTCGGGGTCGATCAGACCGGTCGGGCGGATGATCTGCTCGACCTGGCCGTCGCCCCGGGAGAGCTCGTACGGGCCGGGGGTCGCCGAGAGGTAGACGGTCTGGCCGATCCGCTCCAGGAACTCCTCCCACTTCAGCGGGCGGTTGTCCATCGCGGAGGGCAGCCGGAAGCCGTGCTCGACCAGGGTGCGCTTGCGCGAGGCGTCGCCCTCGTACATCGCGCCGATCTGCGGGACGGTGACGTGCGACTCGTCGATGACCAGGAGGAAGTCCTCCGGGAAGTAGTCGAGCAGGGTGTTCGGCGGGGAGCCGGGCTCGCGGCCGTCGAAGTGCATCGAGTAGTTCTCGACGCCGGAGCAGGTGCCGATCTGGCGCAGCATCTCGATGTCGTAGGTGGTGCGCATGCGCAGCCGCTGGGCCTCCAGGAGCTTGCCCTGCTTCTCCATCCGGGCCAGGGTCTCCTCCAGCTCCTTCTCGATGCCGTTGACCGCGCGCTCCATCCGCTCCGGTCCGGCCACGTAGTGCGAGGCGGGGAACACGTGCAGGGAGTCGTCCTGGCTGATGATCTCGCCGGTGAGCGGGTGCAGCGTGTAGAGCGCCTCGATCTCGTCGCCGAACATCTCGATCCGGACGGCCAGCTCCTCGTAGACCGGGAAGATCTCGATGGTGTCGCCGCGGACCCGGAAGGTGCCCCGGGAGAAGGCGAGGTCGTTGCGGGTGTACTGGATGTCGACGAAGCGGCGCAGCAGCACGTCCCGGTCGATCTCGTCGCCGACCTTGAGCCGGACCATCCGGTCCACGTACTCCTGCGGCGTGCCGAGGCCGTAGATGCACGAGACGGAGGCGACCACCACCACGTCCCGCCGGGTGAGCAGCGAGTTGGTCGCCGAGTGGCGCAGCCGCTCGACCTCCTCGTTGATCGAGGAGTCCTTCTCGATGTAGGTGTCCGTCTGCGGGACGTACGCCTCGGGCTGGTAGTAGTCGTAGTACGAGACGAAGTACTCGACCGCGTTGTTCGGCAGCAGCTCGCGGAACTCGTTCGCCAGCTGCGCGGCCAGCGTCTTGTTCGGCGCCATCACCAGGGTGGGCCGCTGCAGCTTCTCGATCATCCAGGCGGTGGTGGCCGACTTCCCGGTACCGGTGGCGCCGAGCAGGACGACGTCCTTCTCCCCGGCCCGGATCCGCCGCTCAAGCTCGGCGATCGCCGCCGGCTGGTCACCGTTGGGCTGGTAGGGACTGACGACCTCGAAGGGCGCCTCTGACCGCTCAATACTCGTGATGGGTCGCACGCCTCCACCGTACGGCCCCGCACCGACAAGCGGGGGCCGCGCGGACGGGCCGGTGGCCTAGCGGGCGCTGTCCCGGGCGAGGGCGACGAGGCGGGAGACGGCGCGGAGGTACTTCTTGCGGTAGCCGCCGCGGAGCATCTCGTCGGGGAAGACCCGGTCGAAGGGGAGGCCGGAGGCGGTGACGGGGAGCTCGCGGTCGTACATGCGGTCGGCGAGGACGACCAGGCGCAGGGCGGTGGACTGGTCGTCGACCTGGTGGACGCCGCGCAGGCAGACCGCGGTGACGTCGTCCAGCAGGGCGCCGTAGCGGCTGGGGTGGACGGCGGAGAGGTGGGCGAGCAGGGCGTCGAAGTCGTCGAGGGAGGCACCCGGGGTGCGGGCGGCGACGGCCTCGACCTCGGCGTCCCGGTAGGGCGGCGGAGCGTCCGGCAGGCCGCGGTGGCGGTAGTCCTGGCCGTCGATCCGCATCGGGCGGAAGTGCGCCGACAGGCCCTGGATCTCGCGGAGGAAGTCGGCGGCGGCGAACCGGCCCTCGCCGAGCTTCTCCGGCAGGGTGTTGGAGGTGGCGCACAGCTTGACGCCGTTCTCGACCAGGCGGCCGAGCAGGGTGGAGACCAGGACGGTGTCGCCCGGGTCGTCCAGCTCGAACTCGTCGATGCAGAGCAGCGTGTGGCCGGACAGGGTCCGGACGGCCTGCTGGAAGCCGAGCGCGCCGACCAGGTTGGTCAGCTCGACGAAGGTGCCGAAGGCCTTGGGGCCGGGGGCGGCGTGCCAGAGCGAGGCGAGCAGGTGCGTCTTGCCGACTCCGTAGCCGCCGTCCAGGTAGACGCCGGCCGGGCCCGCGGGGGCCGGGGCGGAGCGGCGGAACCAGCTGCGCCTGGGAGCGGAACCGTTTCCGCGGCCGAGCGTGCCGGCGAACTGCTCCAGGACCTGCACGGCCTCGTACTGGCTGGGCTGGGCCGGGTCCGGGAGGTAGGTCCCGAAGCTCACGCCGGAGAAGCGCGGCGGCGGCACCATCTCGGCGACCAGCCGCTCGGCGGGGACGACGGGGCGCCGGGAGGTGAGGGCGAGCGGGGAACCGGCGCGTTCGGCCGTCGGCTCGGTCACGGTGTCGGGGCGGGAAGCTGCGGGCACGGTGAACAAGCGTACGCCCGACCGGGCCGCACCCGGACGGGCGGCCGGGGGAACCCGGCCGGTGGAACACTGGGGGCATGCGACAGCTGATCAGCCCCGTGGCGCACACCTTCGAGGATCCGGCCTCCCTGGAGGCGCTCGCCGCCGTCTACGCGTACCCCGAGCAGGTGAATCGCGGCCTCCCCTGGCTGCGCGCCAACATGGTGGCGGGGCTGGACGGCGGGGCCCGGCTGGACGGGCTCTCCGACGGGCTCTCCGGCGACGCCGACAAGCGGATCTTCGGAGTGCTGCGGGCGCTGTCGGACGTGGTGCTGGTGGGCGCCGAGACGGTGCGGGCCGAAGGCTACCGGCCGGCCCGGGCGCGGGCCGGCTTCGCCGCGGCGCGCCGGGCGGCCGGGCAGGCGCCGGCCCCGGCGATCGCGATCGTGACCCGCTCGCTGGGCCTGGACCTCGCGGCGCCGCTGTTCACCGAGCCGCTGGTGCGCACCGTGGTGATCACCACCGAGGACGCGCCCGCGCAGAGCCGGGCGGCGGTGGCCGAGGTGGCCGACGTGATCGCGGTCGGCCGGGGCTCGGTGGACCTGCCGGCGGCGGTCGCGGCGCTGGCCGCACGGGGCTGGACCCGGATGCTGACCGAGGGCGGCCCGCGGCTGCTGGGGGAGCTGGCCGCCGGGGGCCTGCTGGACGAGCTCTGCCTGTCGGTGGCGCCGCTGCTCACCGGCGGCGACGCGCCGCGCGTCCTCCACGATGCGCGAATGCCCGACGTGCAGCGGATGCGGCTGGTCTCATTGATCGAGCAGAAAGGATTCCTCTTCACCCGCTACCTGCGTCCGCCCGCTCCGTGACCCCCGGACCGTGATCCCGCTCCCACTTGGGGCTTCCTCCGCGTGGCCCGTGTGCCGCGTGAGCGGCGTGCGGAAAGCTTCCGCCGGGCAGTATGGGAAGCGAAGCCGGGTACCCGGGGGCCGGCGACTGGAAGGGATTCACGTGTTCAAGACGGTACTGATGATCGAAAAGGCGCTCTCCGACGCCGACGTGGAGCTGGTCACCACGCTCCACAGCGAGGAGAAGGTGTCCTTCGTCGTCCTGATGCAGCCGCGCGGCAAGCAGGACGAGCTGCTGCGGGCGCTGGACGACGTGGCGCTCGGCCACCTGGACAAGGTGGTGCACGAGCACGACGAGTCCGGGAGCGGACCGACGGTCGCCACCGAGTCGCTGGAGCACAGCCTGCGCCACCTGCGCGAGGCCGGCGCCGAGGCGGTCGGCGAGCTGGTCGAGGAGAAGCCGCTGGACCGGCTGCGCGCCGTCGTCGAGGAGCACCGGGCCGACGAGGTGGTGGTGCTCACCTCCCCGCACTTCGTGGAGGAGTTCTTCCACCGCGACTGGGCCTCCCAGGCCCGGCACAAGGTGGGCGTCCCGGTGCTGCGGCTGTTCGCCAGCGACTCCTGACGACACCCCGGCGTGGTGCAGAATCGTCCTTGCGGTCCGGCCGCGAGGACGGTTCGCACGCCGTCCGCCCCTCCCCTGTTCCCGCCCGTACGGAGCCCCGCCTTGAACGACGCCGCGCACGACCTGCACGCCCCGCACTTCATCGGCATCGGCGGCGCCGGGATGTCCGGCCTGGCGAAGATCCTCGCGGTGCGCGGGGCCAGTGTCTCCGGCAGTGACGCCAGGGAGTCCGAGACGGTCCTCGCGCTGCGCGCCCTCGGTGCCGGCGTGCACATCGGGCACGCCGCCGAGCACGTGCCGGACGGCGCGAGCAGCATCGTCGTCTCCAGCGCGATCCGCGCCGACAACCCGGAGCTGGTCGCCGCCCGCGAGCGCGGCATCCCGGTCGTCCACCGCTCCGACGCGCTGGCCGCGCTGATGGGCGGGCGCCGGGCGCTGGCCGTGGCGGGCACCCACGGCAAGACCACCACCACCAGCATGCTCGCCGTCGCCCTCGGCGAGCTGGGCCTGGACCCGTCCTACGCGATCGGCGGCGACCTCGACGCGCCCGGCTCCAACGCCCACCACGGCACCGGCGAGATCTTCGTCGCCGAGGCCGACGAGAGCGACCGCAGCTTCCACAAGTACGCGCCCGAGGTGGCGATCGTGCTCAACGTGGAGCTGGACCACCACGCCAACTACGCCTCGATCGACGAGATCCACGAGTCCTTCGAGACCTTCGTCGGCCGGGTCGTCCCCGGCGGCACCCTGGTCGTCTCCGCCGACCACGAGGGCGCCCGCGAGCTGACCGCCCGGGTGGCCGGCCGCGAGGACCTGAACGTGGTCACCGTCGGCGCCGCCGAGGACGCCGACCTGCGGGTGCTGTCGGTCGTCGCGCGCGGCATGACCAGCGAGGTCACCGTGCTGCTGGACGGCGCCGAGCTGGGCTTCACGGTCTCGGTGCCCGGCCGGCACTACGCCCACAACGCGGTCGCCGCGCTGGCCGCCGGCGTCGCGCTGGGCGTCCCCGCCACGGACCTGGCCAAGGCGCTCGGCGCCTACACCGGCGTGCGCCGCCGCCTGCAGCTCAAGGGCGAGGCGGGCGGTGTCCAGGTGATCGACTCCTACGCCCACCACCCGACCGAGATGGCCGCCGACCTGGAGGCGATCCGCGAGGCCACCGCCGGACGGGTGCTGGTGGTCTTCCAGCCGCACCTGTTCAGCCGCACCCAGCAGCTCGCCGAGGAGATGGGCGCCGCGCTGGCGCTGGCCGACGCCTCGGTGGTGCTCGACATCTACCCGGCCCGCGAGGACCCGATCCCCGGGATCACCAGCGAGCTGATCATCGACGCCGCCCGCCGGGCCGGCGCCGAGGTCACCGCCGAGCACGACTTCACCGCCGCCCCCGGGGTGCTGGCCGGCCTGGCCCGGCCGGGCGACCTGCTGCTGACGATGGGCGCGGGCGACGTCACCAACCTGGGCCCGGCCGTCCTGGAGGAATTGGAGAGGGGCCTCGCGGACGTTGTCACCAACGTCTGAGTCCCCGGACCCGTCGCGACCTGGAGCCGTCATGAGCTACGAGATCGAGAAGACCGACGCCGAGTGGCGCGCCCGGCTCACCCCCGAGGAATACCACGTCCTGCGGGAGGCCGGGACGGAACGCCCGTTCACCGGCGAGTACACCGACACCAAGACCGTCGGCGTCTACGGCTGCCGGGCCTGCGGCGCCGAGCTGTTCAGCTCGGAGACCAAGTTCGACAGCCACTGCGGCTGGCCGTCCTACTACGCGCCGCTCGCCGGCGACCGCGTCGAGTACATCGAGGACACCTCGCTGGGCATGCGCCGGGTGGAGGTCCGCTGCGCCCGCTGCGGCGGCCACCTCGGCCACGTCTTCGAGGGCGAGGGCTACGGCACGCCGACCGACCAGCGGTACTGCATCAACTCGGTCTCGCTGACGCTGAAGCCCGCGCAGTAGCGCGGAGCGCGAGGAGGCCCGGGCACCCGCGGGGTGTCCGGGCC
>NZ_JBHJRC010000336.1:0-8743 GCF_042261735.1 Kitasatospora sp. NPDC056327
GGGGGGGGCCCCCCGCCCCCCCCCCGGATCCGACGACCGCGGGACTAGTTCTTCTGGATCTGGTCGAAGGAGAGCTCGACCGGGGTCTCCCGGCCGAAGATCTCGACCAGGCCCTTGACCTTCTTCGAGTCGGGGTTGATCTCGTTGATGGTCGCCTGCAGGGTCGCGAACGGGCCGTCGGTGACGGTGACCGAGTCGCCGACCTCGAAGTCGAGCACCTGGATCTCGCTGGGCTTGACCGGCGAGGGCTTGCCGGCCTCCTTGGCCGCCTGGCGCTCCACGTCGGGGGCGAGCATCTTGACGACCTCGTCCAGCGTCAGCGGGTACGGGTCGTAGGCGTTGCCGACGAAGCCGGTGACGCCGGGGGTGTTGCGCACGACGCCCCAGGACTCCGGGGTGAGGTCCATGCGGACCAGGACGTAGCCGGGGAGCTTGTTCTGGCGGATGGTCTTGCGGTCGCCGTTCTTGATCTGGACGACCTCCTCCTGCGGCACCTCGGCCTGGAAGATGTACTCCTCGACGTTGAGGGAGACCGCGCGCTGCTCCAGGTTCTGCTTCACCCGGTTCTCGTAGCCGGCGTAGGTGTGGATCACGTACCACTCGCCCGGCATGAAGCGCAGGTCCTCGCGGAACTTGGCGACCGGGTCGACCTCGACGGCCTCCTCGGCCTCGTCCTCCGCCTCCTCGGCGGCGGCCTCGTCGTCGCTCTCCCCGCCGGACTCCACGTGCAGCGCGGCCTCCTCGGCCGACTCCCCGGCCTCGGCCTCGTCGTGCGCCTCGGCCTCGTCCTCGTCGGCGTCGACGGCGTCCACGATCTGCTGCTCGTCGGACTCCACGTCGTCAGCCAGCTCGGCCGCGTCCTCGGCGGCGACATCCGCCTCGCGGACGGTCTCGTCGGCGTCGTACAGGGGGGACTCAGACACGGTGGCTGCTTCTTTCCTGGAGATGGTGAAGGTGGCGCGCTCCGCGACGAACCGGCTCCGCTCCGTTCACGCGGTCGCCGGAAGTTCGCCTCGGAGACTTCAACAGTACCGAGTCAACGGTAGCGGCCTCGTCCCTCCGACGCAGACAGCTCGACCCGGGCCGAGGACCGGCCCGGGTCGGGAGGTGAATTCACAGGTGTGACGGCTCTGTCAGCCGAAGATCCAGAGGCTCGCCTTGGAGAAGCCGTAGTCGAGGCCGGCCACGAAGGCCATCACGATCACGACGAACACGACGACGACGCTCGTGTAGCTCATCAGCTGGTTGCGGCTGGGCCAGACGACCTTGCGCAGTTCCGCGATGATCTGCCGGTAGAAGAGCGCGAGCCGGGCGAAGGGGCCCTTCTTGCCGCGCTTGCCGGACTTCTTGTCGCCGGAACGCTTGCGGCGCGACTGCGAGTCGCCGTCCGCAGGCGTGCTCTCGGCAGCGCCGTCGGCCCCCTCGGGGTTGCCGCTCTCAGGCGTTGCGGTGGAGCCCGTGGTCTCCGTCACTCGTCCTCACCTGAATCCGGGTCCTGCCGAGCGTCACCTGCGTGCCCGAGCGGGCACGAGCGGTCGGCTAGCGGTGCTGATCGGTGCCCTCTCCGCATCAAGCCCGCTCGCTCTGTTGAGCGAACGGGCTGATAACGGTTCAAGCAGCAGGGCAAGAGGGACTTGAACCCCCAACCGCCGGTTTTGGAGACCGGTGCTCTACCAATTGAGCTATTGCCCTACGGAACCTCGCGGCCCCAGTAGCGACCATCAACCTACCGCATCTTCCGCCGATCCCCGTACAGGTTCTGTACGGCGGCGGAGGCTCCGGTTCGTTCGGTGGCCGTTGATCAGTGAGTGTACGGGGTCAGGGGGTGTTTGGTCGAACCTCTTCTTTTCCGGCCGTGATCCGGGCCGTGCCGGGCCGCCATGCGGACCTCCCCGTACACATGGTGAAACCGCCGTGCCCGGCCCGTGTGCGGTCTGGGACGATGCAGGCATGAGCGCTTCCACCCCGCAGCCCGACAGTTCCGTCCGCCCCGCCGACCGCCGGGTCTCCGCCCGGATCGGCGCGATCGCCGAGTCCGCCACCCTCGCCGTGGACGCCAAGGCCAAGGCCCTCAAGGCGGCCGGCCGGCCGGTCATCGGCTTCGGTGCCGGCGAGCCGGACTTCCCCACCCCGGACTACATCGTCGAGACCGCCGTCGAGGCCTGCCGCGACCCGAAGAACCACCGCTACACCCCGGCCGGCGGCCTGCCGGAGCTCAAGGAGGCGATCGCGGCCAAGACGCTGCGCGACTCCGGCTACGCGGTGGACGCCTCCCAGGTGCTGGTGACCAACGGCGGCAAGCAGGCGATCTACGAGGCGTTCGCGGCGATCCTCGACCCGGGCGACGAGGTCATCGTGCCGGCCCCGTACTGGACCACCTACCCCGAGTCGATCCAGCTCGCCGGCGGCGTCCCGGTCGAGGTCGTGACCGACGAGACCACCGGCTACAAGGTCTCGGTCGAGCAGCTGGAGGCCGCCCGCACCGAGAACACCAAGGTGGTCCTCTTCGTCTCGCCGTCCAACCCGACCGGCGCGGTGTACACCCGGGCCGAGGCCGAGGCGATCGGCCGCTGGGCGCTGGAGCACGGGCTGTGGGTGCTCACCGACGAGATCTACGAGCACCTGGTCTACGGCGACGCCGAGTTCACCTCGCTGCCGGCCCTGCTGCCCGAGCTGGCCGACAAGACCATCGTGGTCAACGGCGTGGCCAAGACCTACGCGATGACCGGCTGGCGGGTGGGCTGGGTGATCGGCCCCAAGGACGTCGTCAAGGCCGCGACCAACCTGCAGTCGCACGCCACCTCGAACGTCTCCAACGTGGCCCAGCGCGCCGCCGTCGCCGCCGTCGCCGGCGACCTCTCGGCCGTCCACGAGATGCGCGCCGCCTTCGACCGGCGCCGCCGCACCATCGTGAAGATGCTCAACGAGATCGACGGCGTGGTCTGCCCCGAGCCCGAGGGCGCGTTCTACGTGTACCCGTCGGTCAAGGGCCTGCTGGGCAAGGAGATCCGCGGCCGGCGGCCGCAGACCTCCGGCGAGCTGGCCGCGCTGATCCTCGACGAGGCCGAGGTCGCGGTCGTCCCCGGCGAGGCCTTCGGCACCCCCGGCTACCTGCGGCTCTCCTACGCGCTGGGCGACGCCGACCTCGCCGAGGGCGTCGGCCGGATCCAGCAGCTGCTGGCCGAGGCCCGCGACTGATCCGGCGCCCCGCTCCGGGCCGGCGGGCCCCGGGGAGGCGTCAACCCCGTGCGCCCGGACCGCCCTCCTTCCACCCCTTCGGGGGACGGAAGGAGGGCGGTTCCCGTAGCACCCCCCGATGCGGCAGGATTCGTGAATGGAACGCCTGCTGAACCCGCGAGACGTCAGGGACCTCCCGAAGGCCCACCTGCACCTGCACTTCACCGGCTCGATGCGCCCCGCCACCCTGCTGGAACTGGCCGACAAGCACGGCGTCCGCCTGCCGGAGGCGCTCAGCTCCGGCGAGCCGCCCAAACTGCGGGCCACCGACGAACGCGGCTGGTTCCGCTTCCAGCGCCTCTACGACACCGCCCGCTCCTGCCTGCGCGACGAGGACGACATCCGCCGCCTGGTCCGGGAGACCGCCGAGGACGAGCGGCGGGACGGCTCCCGCTGGCTGGAGATCCAGGTCGACCCGACCTCCTACGCGCCCCGGCTCGGCGGGCTGATCCCCGCCCTGGAGCTGATCCTGGACGCGGTGGAGGACGCGGCCGCGGCCACCGGGGTCGGCATCCGGGTCCTGGTGGCCGCGAACCGGATGAAGTCCCCGATGGACGCCCGGACGCTGGCCCGGCTCGCCGTCCGGTACACCGACCGGGGCGTCGTCGGCTTCGGCCTCTCCAACGACGAGCGGCGCGGTCTGGCCCGCGACTTCGACCGGGCCTTCGACATCGCCCGCAAGGGCGGGCTGCTGGCCGCCCCGCACGGCGGCGAGCTGGCCGGACCGGAGTCGGTCCGGGACTGCCTGGACGACCTCGGCGCCGGCCGGATCGGCCACGGCGTCCGGGCCGCCGAGGACGAGCGGCTGATGCAGCGGCTGGCCGACCGTCAGATCACCTGCGAGGTCTGCCCGTCCTCCAACGTCTCGCTCGGCGTCTACGAGCACCCCGGGGACGTCCCGCTGCGGCGGCTCTTCGACGCGGGGGTCCCGCTGGCGCTCGGCGCCGACGACCCGCTGCTGTTCGGCACCCGGCTCGCCGACCAGTACGGCCTGGCCCGCGACGTGCTGGGCTTCTCCGACCAGGAGCTGGCCGAGCTGGCCCGGCAGTCGGTCCGCGGCTCCTGCGCGCCCGACAGCGTCAAGAAGGAACTGCTGGCGGACGTCGACAGCTGGCTGACGGCCTGATCCCCGGCGCCGGGGGTCCGGTGCCGGGGATCAGGTGCCGGGACGGGAAGCCGGGGACGTGCACCCCGACGTGCGCCCTAGAGGGTGACGCCGACCATCACCGGCTCGTTGACCAGCTCCACCCCGAAGGCCGCCCGCACGCCGTCGCGGATCTCCCGGGCCAGGGCGAGGAGGTCCTCGGTGGTGGCGGCGCCGCGGTTGGTGAGCGCCAGGGTGTGCTTGGTCGAGAGGGTCGCCGGCCCGCTGCCGTAGCCCTTGCCGAAGCCGGCCCGGTCGATCAGCCAGGCGGCGGAGGTCTTGGTGTGCCCGTCCGGCGCCGGGTAGGCGGGGGCGGTCAGCTCCCGGCCGGCGGCCACCGCCAGGAAGGCGGCGTACTGCTCGGGGCTCAGCACCGGGTTGGTGAAGAAGGAGCCCGCGGACCAGGTGTCGTGGTCCGCCGCGTCCAGCACCATGCCCTTGCCGGCCCGCAGGCCGAGCACGGCCGCGTGCGCCTCGCGCAGACCGACCCGCTCGTCCTGGGCGACCCCGAAGTGCTTGGCGACCTCGGCGTAGCGGACCGGGGTGGAGCGCCCGGCGGCGTCCTCCAGCGCGAAGCGCACCCGCAGCACGACGTAGCGGTCCGGCTCGGCCTTGAAGCGGCTGTGCCGGTAGGAGAAGGCGCACTCCTCGTTCGTGAGGGTGAGCGTCCCGCCGGTGCGGCGGTCGTAGGCGACCACCTCGGTGATCGTCTGCGCCACCTCCTGGCCGTACGCCCCGACGTTCTGCACGGGGGTGGCGCCGGCCGAACCGGGGATGCCGGCCAGGAACTCGACGCCGGCCAGACCCGCGTCCACGGTGCGGGCCACCGCGTCCGCCCACACCTCGCCGGCCGCCAGCTCCAGCGCGGTGCCGTCGAGGGCGAAGCCGGTGGTGGCGATCCGCAGCACGGTGCCGGGGAAGCCGACGTCGCCGATCACCAGGTTGGAGCCGCCGCCGATCACCAGCAGCGGCTCCCCCGCCGCGTCCGCGGCACGGACGGCGGCGATCACCTCGTCGTCGGTGTGCGCGGTCACCAGGCGGCGGGCCGGGCCGCCGAGCCGCAGGGTGGTCAGCGGGGCGAGGGGGGCGTCGAGTTCTTCCAGCACGCCCCCCAGCGTACGGGGACCCCGGGGGACCCCGTACGCCCTCCCGGCTCAGGCCAGCCGGACGACCGCTCGGGACATGCCGAGCACCTTCTGACCGCCGTAGGTCGCCACCAGGTCGACCTGGACCCGGCGGTCGTCGAGCAGCTTGGCGACCTTGCCGGTGACCTCGATCACCGAGCCGGTCCCGTCGTTGGGCACCGGCACCGGGCGGGTGAAGCGGACGCCGTACTCGACCACCGCGGCCGGGTCGCCGACCCAGTCGGTGACCACCCGGATCGCCTCGGCCATGGTGAACATGCCGTGCGCGATGACGTCGGGCAGGCCGACCTCCAGGGCGAACCTCTCGTTCCAGTGGATCGGGTTGAAGTCGCCGGAGGCGCCCGCGTACTGCACCAGGGTGGCGCGGGTCACGGGGAAGGACTGCGCCGGCAGCTCGGTGCCGGCCTCGACCTCGTCGTAGCGGACCGTCATCGGGCTCACTCCCCCGTCTTCTCGTCGGCGGCCCGGGCCACCAGGGTCATGACGGACGTCACCACGTGCTCGCCGGACCCGTCCGAGATCTCGCCGCGCACGGTGAGCACGTCGTTGCCGGCCAGTGACTTGATGTTGTCGACGGTGACCACGACGGTCAGCCGGTCGCCGGCCCGGACCGGGCGGGTGTAGGCGAACTTCTGGTCGCCGTGCACCACCCGGCTGTAGTCGAGGCCCAGCTCCGGGTCCTGCACGACCTGGGCGGAGGCCCGCATGCTGAGCAGGATCGGGAAGGTCGGCGGGGCGATCACGTCGGGGTGGCCGAGCGCCTCGGCCGCCTCCGGGTCCGTGTACGCGGGATTGGCGTCACCCACGGCGGCGGCGAACTCGCGGATCTTCTCCCGGCCGACCTCGTACGGCTCGGTGGGCGGGTAGGTCCGCCCGATGAAGGAGGGGTCGAGTGCCATCGGCAGCTCCTCGGAAACGCGGTGGACAAACGAAAAGAACTCCGGACCGCAACCCAGTGAGGGATGCGGCCCGGAGTCGGCGACCTGGTTCACACAGGCCCGGTGCCCTGAGTCAGGGTCAGCGGGTCTCGCGGTGCGCGGTGTGCGAGTTGCAGCGGGGGCAGTGCTTCTTCATCTCAAGACGGTCCGGGTCGTTACGCCGGTTCTTCTTGGTGATGTAGTTCCGCTCCTTGCACTCCACGCAGGCCAGCGTGATCTTCGGGCGGACATCGGTGGCAGCCACGGGAGTGCCTTCCTTGGACAATGAATAAGAACACAGACAAGAGTAGCCGACCGGGAGTGCGATCTCCCGACCGACTACGCGGGGTAGCGGTGACCGGACTTGAACCGGTGACACAGCGATTATGAGCCGCTTGCTCTACCAACTGAGCTACACCGCCACGGTGATCCTGAGCACAGCCGAAGCCGACTCCCTCTCACCAGAGCCCCCATGCGGAATCGAACCGCAGACCTTCTCCTTACCATGGAGACGCTCTACCGACTGAGCTATAGGGGCGAACGAGGAAGAGATTACACGTTCCGCGCCCAGAGGTGAAATCCGTATCCCGCGGCGAAGTCCGCAGGTCCGCGGCGCGCACGGGCGAACGATCGAAGGCCTGGCGTTCGACCGGGCCCCGGGGGCGCGGCCCGACCCGATACGACTATTGCCCGCCTCCCGGCGCCCCGGCCCCGCCCCCCGTAGGCTCGGCGCTCATTGACGCGGGCAGGGACCGGACGCGAGGACGCGAGAAGACGCGAGAAGGAGCCGGGCGATGGACAGCGCAGCCGCCGACGGGCCGCACCACGGACCCGGACCGGCGGCCAACCCGCTCGGGCACGGACCCGTCCTCCTGCTCACCGGGGCCAGACTGGCCGACGGCCGGGTGGTGGACGTGCGGATCAGCGGCGACCGGATCCAGGCCGTCGGCACCGCCGGCGGACTCGGCCCGCTGCCCGCGGTGCCCGGCGGCCCCACCGTCACCACCGGCGCCCGGATCGACCTGCGGGGCTACCTGCTGCTGCCGGCCCCGGCCGAGGCGCACGCGCACTACGACGTCGCCTTCTCCGCCGCGCTGCCCGCGCCGCCGCCGGAGACCCCGACCGACCTCACCCGGCGGGTCACCGAGGCCGCGCTGACCTCGCTCGGCTACGGCGCGACCGCCCAGCGCACCCACGTCCGGATCGGCGACGTGCACGGACTGCGCCGGCTGGAGGCGGTCCTCACCGCCCAGCAGGCGCTGCGCGGCCTGGCCGACCTGCAGGCCGTCGCGATGCCCCGGCTGCTCACCGGCCGGGCCGGCGCGGACGGCCGGGCCCAGCTGCGGGAGGCGCTCAAGCTCGGCGCCACGGCGGCCGGCGGCTGCCCCGAGCTCGACCCGGACCCGGCGGGCTACGTCCAGCTGCTGCTGGAGGCCGCCCGGGAGGCGGACTGCGCGGTGGACCTGCACACCACGGCCGCCGACCCGGTCCAGCTGGCCCGGCTGGCCGGGGCGCTGGCGCCGCTGCGGCCCCGGGTGCTGCTCGGACCGTGCGGCGCGCTCGTACCGGGCGCCTCGACGGTGCTGGCCACCAGCGGGGTCCGGGTGGTCTGCCTGCCGCAGAACGGCGGCTGCGCGGGGCTGGAGGGCCTGCCGGCCGGGGTGCGCCCGGCGCTGCTGCGCGAGCTGGTGAAGGCCCGGGTACCGCTGGTGGCCGGCAGCGGCTCGCTGCGCGACGGTGCCAATCCGGTCGGCCGGGCCGATCCGCTGGAGGCCGCGTACCTGCTGGCGGCCGGCGGCGTCCTGGACCCGGACGCCGCGTACGACGCGGTGTCCAACCAGGCGCGGCTGGCACTGGGGCTGGCACCGGTCCGGGTGGACGCCGGTTTCCCGGCCGAGCTGCTGGCGGTGCGCGGGGACTCCCTGGCCGGGGCGCTGGCGGGCGGGCACAGCAGGCTGGTGGTGCACAGCGGACGGGTGGTCAGCCGGACCAGCGCGGTGCGGGAGTTCGCCGACACGGTGGCCCTGGCACTGCCCCGGCAGGCGGACGGCACGGACGGCGGGCGGCCGGACGGCGAGCCGTCCCGGTAGGCGCAGCCGTCACCGGGCGCTCGCCGGACGCGTCGGCGTCGCCGGATGCGTCGGCGGACGGGGCCGGACGGGTGATCGGGGCGTGGGGGGGCGGCGCCGCCCCCCCCCCCCCCCCCCCGGGCCCCCGGCGCGGCGCAGGGGCGCCGGGGGGGCCCCCCAGTGGCGGGGGCGCCTCGGAGGACACCACGCCCCACCCCCCAGCACCCCCCC
>NZ_JBHJRC010000337.1:0-8715 GCF_042261735.1 Kitasatospora sp. NPDC056327
CAGCCGGGGGGCTGCGGGAGCGCCGACGCTCACGGGGGGAGGACCTCCAGGGGGGACACGGGGGAATGGAGGTCCTACGGCGCGGGGGGAGAGAGGGGCTCGGTGTGCTGCTGGGAGATGAGGTTCGCCACGGGGGAGGCCTCCGGCACACCGAGCCGCGTGAAGACGGCGTGGGCTTCCCTCAGACACGCCAGTGCACGTGCGGGCTGGGCGAGGCCGAGCAGGGCCTCGCCCAGCGCGGCATTGGCCAGGCCCTGGCAGTAGGCGGAGTCCATCTCCTGCCCGATCACCAGCGACTCGCCGGCCGCCTCCGCGGCCTCGGCCTGCTGGCCGGCCGCGAGCAGACTGGTCGACAGCCGGGCCAGCGAGTAGCCCTCGCGCAGCCGGTTCTGCTGGGCCCGGTACAGCTGGTGGGCCTCGCGCAGGTGCCCGGTCGCCTCGGCCGGCGCACCGGTGGCGGACAGCACCACGCCCAGCTGGTACAGGGTGTCGGCCAGGCAGGCGTCGTTGGCCGAGCGCCGGGCCGTGACCGCGGCCTCCTCGACCGACCGCACGGCCGCGTCGCTCCGGCCGGCGTTGAGCTGGGCCCGGGCGATGTTGCCGAGCAGCCGCGCCTCGCCGATCGGGAACCCGATCACCCGGCTGATCGCCAGCGCCTGCTCGAAGAGCTCCAGGGCCTCCGGCGCGCGGTCGGAGACGCTCAGGACGATGCCCAGGATGTTCGCGACCATCGACCGCAGGACGGTCACGTCGTCCGTGCCCTGGAGGTCCAGACTCGCGCGCAGCGAGCGCTCCGCCCCCTGGAAGTTGTTGCCGAAGTACTCCAGGATGCCGAGCGAGAAGTGGACCCGGGCCAGCACCTGGGTGTCCCGGTGGGTCTCGGCGTTGCCCTCGGCCCGTTCCAGCAGCCGCCGGGTGCGGGGCCCGTGGGTCGGGTCCTCGACGATGCTGTTGAGCGTGATCAGCAGGTCCAGCGCGGGCCGCAGCAGGGTGGCCGGCCCGGTGACCGCCGCCTCCACCGTGCTGAGCAGCACGCCCATCTCCGCGCGCAGCCACCGCTGCGCCGCCAGGCGGTCCGCGAAGAGCAGGCCCGGCGACTTCAGGCCGTCCAGCGGCTCCGGCAGCTGGTCGTCCGGCTCGATCGCCCGGGCGGCGCCGCGCATGGTCGGCAGCAGGTGCTCCAGCAGCCGCAGCACGGCCAGCCGCTGGGCGTCGGTGTCCGCCAGCTTCTCGTTCTGGCGCTGGGCGTACAGCCGGAGCAGGTCGTGGTACCGGTAGCGGCCGGGCGTGTAGCACTCCAGCATGTTCGCCTCGACCAGGGACTCGGCGAGCTGCTCGGCCCGGTCCGGGTCCTCGCCGAGCAGCGCGGCCACCGCGTCGAGCGGCAGGTCCGGCGAGTCCACCAGGGAGAGCACCCGGAACGCCCGGGCCTCCTCGGGCCGGAGCTGGCCGTAGCCGAGGCCGATCGTGGTCTCCACCGCGAGGTTGCCCAGCTGGAGCTCGTCGAGGCGGCGCCGCTGGTCCGCTAACCGCCGGGCGAGGTCCGAGACGCTCCACCGGGGACGGCTGGCCAGCCGGGCGGCGGCGATCCGGACGGCGAGGGGCAGGAAGCCGCACGCGGTGACGACGGACAGCGACGCCTCGGGCTCGGCGGTGACCCGCTGCTCGCCGACGATCGCGGAGAAGAGCGCCAGCGCCTCCTCCGGCGTCATCTCCTCGACGTCGACGAGGTGGGCGCCGGGGATGCCGGCCAGCCGGGAGCGGCTGGTGGCGAGGACGGCGCAGCCGGAGACCCCGGGGACCAGCGGCAGCAGCTGCTCGGCGTCCTGGGCGTTGTCGAGCAGGATCAGCATCCGCCGGTTGGCGAGCAGGGAGCGGTAGAGCGCGGCCCGCTGCTCCAGCGACTCGGGCACGTCGGCCGCGCCCAGGGCGTGCAGGAAGTCGCCCAGCACGACGGCGGGGTCGGCGGGCGAGGCGCCGGCGCCCCGCAGGTCGATGTAGAGCTGGCCGTCGGGGTACTCGCCCCGGACGCTGTGCGCGACGTGCACCGCCAGGGTGGTCTTGCCGACGCCGCCGATGCCGGCCAGCGAGGTGACCACGACGGCCTGGCCGGCGCCCTTGCGCAGGGTCTCCTGGAGCTCGGTGACCAGCGAGGCGCGGCCGCGGAAGTCCGAGACGTCGGCGGGCAGCTGGGCCGGTGCGGGGGCGGCGGGCGGCGCCTCGCTCTGCGGCCGGGCGGCGGGGCGGCGGGCGGGGACGGCCGCCAGCGCCGGGTCGCCGGCGAGGATCCGCGCGTGCATGGTGGAGAGCCCGGTCCCGGGCTCGACGCCGAGCTCCTCGATCAGCAGCTTGCGGGTGTCGGAGTAGACGCCGAGCGCCTCCGCCTGGCGGCCGCAGCGGTAGAGCGCGAGCATCAGCAGTTCGCGCAGCCGTTCCCGGAGCGGGTGCTCGGCGGTGAGCGAGCTCAGCTCGGAGACGACCTCGGTGTGGAGGCCGACCTCCAGGGCGACCGCGCAGCACTCCTCCCACACCGAGACGTGGCGCTCGGCCAGCCGGCTCCGGTGGGCCTCGGCGTGCGGTCCGGGTATCCCGGTCAGCGCGCGGCCGCTCCACAGCTGGAGCGCGGCGGTCAGCAGCCGGTGCGCCTCGAACGGGTCGCCGTCCGCCTTGGCGGTCGCGGCCCGGGCCGCCGTGGCCTCGAAGACCGCGAGGTCGAGCGCGTCGGCCTCGATCCGCATCGCGTAGCCGTCGCGGACCGAGACCAGGATCTCGGCCGGCGCGCGGGTCTCCCGGTGCGGCTCGATGACCGACCGGAGCCGGGAGACGTAGGTGCGCAGCGCCGCGATGGCCTGCGGCGGGGGGCGGTCGCCCCAGAGCCCGTCGACCAGGTCCTGGGTGGTGACCGGCCGGCCCTGCTGGAGCAGGAGCGAGGTGAGGACCGCCTGCTGCTGTGGCGAGCCCAGGGCCAGCGGCTGCGTGCCGCGCCAGGCCTGGACCGGACCGAGCACCTGGAAGCGCAGCGGGGAGCTGTGCGGCGTTTCCTGAGGCTCCATGAATTCCCCCGACGACCTGTGGCGGTGCCCTGCACGTACAGGGCGTTCGGCGGTCCCGCTGCGGTCGCATCAGCTTAGGTGGACTGCCACGAATACTGGAGATCGGGACCAGCGTCGCGGCGTTTATAGGACATTTAACGGCCTCTACGATACTGGGCGGGCGCCGACGCGGAACCGCTCGGTCGCGAGCAGACCCTGATGACCCGAAAGGCGACCCGCTCATGACCGAGATCGACACCAGCAACGCCGTCCCTTCGGACGAGACGGTTACTCCGGAGGCCGGGACCACGCTGACGGCCGGCGCCGAGGAGGCCGTCGCCGCGGCCGCCGCCGGCATCGCGGAGCACGTCGTCCCCGCCGACGAGAAGCACGAGGAGCCGCAGGAGCTCTTCGGCGGCGAGGTGGACGAGCCCGAGCACGCCGAGGGCGAGCCGGGCGGCACCGTGCCGCTCGGGGCCATCAACGCCCACCCGTAGGGCCTGTCCCGCACCTCCTGAGCGCGTGCCGCGCGCTCCCGTCCGCAGAGCAACCGCGGTCCCGTCCTCCCCGGCGGGGCCGCCCAGGGAGAGGTCCTCATGAGCAAGCTCCGCCGGGTCGCCGTGGTCGCCGTCTCGACCGTCGTGGTGACCATCGGGTACGTGGCCACCTCCGCCGGCGCGTTCGCCGGGGTGATCGTCAGCCACCCGTGACGCCCCGTTCCCCATTTCCGGGGACACGGATTCACTGACCCCTCTCGCCGGACGCGGCGCGGGGGGTTACGTGCGTTCTGTGGCGTTTCGCCACGCCGTTTCGAGCAATTCCCGCCGATGGACCGATTGCGGCGGAATCCTCCGGTCCGCCGGGACGGTCCGGGGGCGATCCGTCCTTCCCGGTGCCGGGTCCGGACGCCGGGGGGCGGCGGGGTGCCGCCGGTGGCCGGAATTCACCGTGGGGCCGGCCGGACGGCGGGCGCCGGTCCGACGTGCTCGGGGCGGGCCGTCCACTCGCGCCCGCCGTCCGTGGGGCGGAGGTAGTGCTCGCCGCCGATGGTGTCCATGTAGATGCCGGTGCGTCCGGTCCTGGTGTCGAGGACGAGGTCGCCCGCCCGCGGCCGGTAGACCGCCTCGTCGCGCTTACGGCTGCTCACCGCGCTGCTCCCTTGCTGCTCCGGTGCGGGCGCGGCGACGGTGGTGGCCGGCCCTGGTCGCTGTCGTGGCTTGGCTTGGTTCGGCTCTGCTCGGCGACTACCCAGCATCTCTAGAGAAGCTAATATCTCTAGAGATGTCAACGGTCGGGCCGGTACGACCGGCTTACCGGGGACCGAAGGCGCGCCTACGATTTCCGGCTAGGAACGAGGGAGCAGGCGATGGTCGGCAGCAGCAGCGGTGAGAAGCAGCCCAAGTACCAACGGATCGCCGACACGCTGAGGTCGGCCATCGACGCCGGCGAGTACCGCCCGGGCGACCGGCTGCCCGGCGAGAACGACCTCATGGACACCTACGGCGTGGCCCGGATGACGGCCCGCCAGGCGCTCGGCGTGCTGCAGAGCGAGGGCATCGCCGAGGCCCGCCGCGGGGCGGGCGTCTTCGTCCGGGACTTCCGGCCGCTGCGCCGGCGCGGCATCCAGCGGCTCGCCCACGGCCAGTGGGGCTCGGGCCGGTCGATATGGTCGGCGGACATCGAGCACCGCAGCCTCGTCGTCGACCAGGTCGCGGTCACCGAACAGGGCGCGCCGGAGCACGTGGCCCGGGTGCTGGGCGTCGACCCGGGCTCGCCGATGTGCGTGCGGCACCGCCGCTTCGTGCTGGACGGCAAGCCGGTCCTGCTGTCGACCTCCTACCTGCCCGCCGTTCTGGTCGCGGGCACCGCCATCACCCGCGAGGACACCGGCCCGGGCGGCACCTACGCCCGTCTCGCGGAGATCGGCGCCAAGCCGGTGCACTTCCGCGAGGAGGTCCGCTCCCGGATGCCGGCCGCCGACGAGGCCGCCCGCCTGGACCTCTCCGCCGGCACCCCGGTCATCCTCATCTGCCGCACCGCCTTCGCCGACGAGGGCCAGGTCGTCGAACTGAACGAGATGATCCTGGACGCCGCCTCCTACGTCCTGGAGTACGACTTCGACGCCTGACCCGCGCCGGCGGCCCGGGGACGCCACCGCCCCGGCGCGCGGGGCGGCCGGGGCGGTGGCGGGGCGGGTGGGGGTCACTCCTTGGAGCGGACGCGCAGGCTCGTGATGAGCGGGCCCTCGGTGGTCTCGCGGAAGAAGTCGTTGCCCTTGTCGTCGACCACGATGAAGGCGGGGAAGTCCTCGACCTCGATGCGCCAGACGGCCTCCATGCCGAGCTCGGCGTACTCCAGCACCTCGACCTTCTTGATGCAGTCCTGGGCGAGGCGGGCGGCGGGGCCGCCGATGGAGCCGAGGTAGAAGCCGCCGTGCCGGGCACAGGCGTCGGTGACCTGCTTGGAGCGGTTGCCCTTGGCCAGCATCACCATCGAGCCGCCGGCCTCCTGGAACTGGTCGACGTAGGAGTCCATCCGGCCGGCCGTGGTGGGGCCGAAGGAGCCGGAGGCGTAGCCCTCGGGGGTCTTGGCCGGGCCGGCGTAGTACACCGGGTGGTCCTGGAGGTACTTGGGCATGCCCTCGCCCGCGTCCAGGCGCTCCTTGATCTTGGCGTGCGCGATGTCGCGGGCGACGACCAGGGTGCCGGTGAGCGAGAGGCGGGTCTTCACCGGGTACTTGGACAGCTCGGCGCGGATGGCGGGCATCGGCTGGTCGAGGTCGATCCGCACCGCGTCGTCGGCGCCCGCGGCGGAGCCGCCGACCAGCAGGGCCTCGTCGGTGGTGTCCGGCAGGTACTTGGCCGGGTCGGTCTCCAACTGCTCCAGGAAGACGCCCTCGGCGGTGATCTTGCCGAGCGCCTGGCGGTCGGCCGAGCAGGAGACGGCCATCGCGACGGGCAGCGAGGCGCCGTGCCGGGGCAGGCGCACGACGCGCACGTCGTGGCAGAAGTACTTGCCGCCGAACTGGGCGCCGATGCCGATCTTCTGGGTCAGCTCGGTGACCTTGGCCTCCAGCTCCAGGTCGCGGAAGCCGTGGCCGGTCCTCGCGTCGCCGGAGGTCGGCAGGGTGTCCAGGTAGTGCGCGGAGGCGTACTTGGCGGTCTTCAGCGCGAACTCGGCGCTGGTGCCGCCGATCACGATCGCCAGGTGGTACGGCGGGCAGGCCGCGGTGCCCAGCGAGCGGATCTTCTGCTCCAGGAACGAGAGCATGCTCGCCTCGTTCAGGATCGCCTTGGTCTCCTGGTACAGGTACGACTTGTTGGCCGAGCCGCCGCCCTTGGCCATGAAGAGGAACTTGTAGGCGTCGCCGTCGGTCGCGTACAGCTCGATCTGCGCGGGCAGGTTGTTGCCGGTGTTCTTCTCGTCCCACATGGTGACCGGGGCCATCTGGGAGTAGCGCAGGTTGAGCCTGGTGTACGCGTCGTGGACGCCGCGCGCCACGGCGGCCTCGTCGCCGCCGGCGGTGAGCACGTTCTGGCCGCGCTTGCCCATGACGATGGCGGTGCCGGTGTCCTGGCACATCGGCAGGATGCCGCCGGCCGAGATGTTGACGTTCTTCAGCAGGTCCAGCGCGACGAACCGGTCGTTGGGGCTGGCCTCCGGGTCGTCCAGGATGCGGCGCAGCTGGGCGAGGTGGGCCGGGCGGAGGTAGTGCGAGATGTCGTGCATCGCCTCGGCGGTGAGCAGCCGCAGGGCCTCGGGCTCGACCTGGAGGAAGGTGCGACCGCCCGCCTCGAAGGTGGAGACGCCTTCGGAGGTGAGCTTGCGGTAGGGGGTCGGGTCAGCGCCCAGGGGGAGCAGGTCGCTGTACTCGAAGTCCGGCGTGGGAGCCATGGGGGCGGTCCTTAGGTGTCCAGTGTTGCCGGTGTTCCGGCTGCGTCGGCGAAGCACCCTGGAGGGGCGAAAGCACCCTCAAGGGTAGGACCCGTCGAAAAGTCGTACGCGGGAAGGTCTGCCTGCGTGACGAGGGTCACCCGCGGGTGGGTACGGGGGTTGCCCCGTTGACTAGTCTTGCCCCCGTGGACAACTCGCCGTCGAAGGACCCGCAGGACCAGCGGATGGACGATCAGGGGCAGGGGCCCGTACCGATGACCAAGTCCGGGGGGACGCCGCCCGCACGGCCCGCGCACGCGCCGGTGGCGCAGGCCGAGATGCGGGCCTCGGACGCCGACCGCGAACGGGTCGCGGAGCTGCTGCGCGACGCCTACGCCGAGGGGCGGCTGGACGTCGAGGAGCACGCCGAGCGGATCGAGGCGGCCTACGGGGCCAAGACGCTCGGGGACCTCGTGCCGCTGACCCGGGACCTCCCGGTGCACCGTGAGGTCTCCTTCGAGAAGCCGCCGCTGGGCGGTCCGGACCGGGCGGCCCGGCCGCGGCCGGACGGCCCGGTGCGGCTGCCGGCCCGCAGCGAGGCGCCGACCATGCTGGCGGTGTTCGGCGGGTCCTCCCGCAAGGGGCGCTGGCGGGTGGGCTCCCACCTGCGCGCGGTGGCGATCTTCGGCGGGGTGGAGATCGACCTGACCGACGCCGTGTTCGAGTCGCCCGAGGTGGTGATCGACGTGGTGGCGATCTTCGGCGGGGTGGAGATCAAGGTGCCGGAGAACGTCAGCCTGCACGGCGGCGGCGTCGGCGTCTTCGGCGGCTTCGACGTCAAGGAGCAGACCGCGGCGGACCCGTACGCGCCGGTGGTGCGGGTCAGGGGCACCGCGGTGTTCGGCGGCTGCGAGGCCAAGCCGCGCCGGGGCAAGAAGCTCAAGGACTGGGTGCGCAAGCAGCTCGGCGCCGACTGAGCGGCGGCCGGCGGGGGCCGGCCGGCCGGGCCGTCCGCCCCGGGACCGGTGGGCCGGGTGCCCGGTCGGGAGCAACTCCCGGCCGGGCACTCGCCGTTGCTTCGAGTGCAGGCTGTAGTCGGTTGCGTGCAGTGTGCATGAATCGCGCGGCCGTGGGGTAGTTCCTCTGGCACATCGCTTCTTGTACGGCTGCGTACCGGAGGCGGCCTGAGGCCGGCCCGGGGGTGTGAACGGGGGCCCGCAGCTGGGCAGGGGAGCGAGCTTCCCCGTGTCCGAGAGCCTCGTCAGGAGTACGGCCGTGCTGCATCCGATCGAGTCCCGCACCACCTCCGCCGCCGCCCCGTCGCCGGCCGCCCCGTCGCCGGCCGCGCGGCCGTCAGCCGCCGCCTCGCCGGTGGTCGCGGCGCAGTTGCTGGAGCGGCGCCCGGCCCCGCAGCCGGTGGGTGAGGACAATCCGTGGCACACCGCCGCGGCCTGCCGCCGCGACGAGGTGGGCCTGTTCTTCGCGCCGTCCAAGGAGCCGACCGCGGCCCGGCTGTCCCGGGAGGAGCAGGCGAAGCAGGTCTGTGCGCGATGCCCGGTGCTGCTGGACTGCCGGGAGCACGCGCTGGCCCAGCCGGAGCCGTACGGGGTGTGGGGCGGGCTGACGGCGGCCGAGCGCCGGGTGGTGCTGGCGCGCCGCCGCCGCCGTGACGTCGAGCTGCGCGAGGCGGCCCGGGTGCCGGGACCGCGGGGTCTGATCGCCGGGTGACGGCCGGCCGGGGACGGCGGCCGGCCCGCGGAACCGTGGCCTCCGGACGACGGCCCGCGGCCTCGGCGAAGGGGGATTTCGC
>NZ_JBHJRC010000338.1:0-8658 GCF_042261735.1 Kitasatospora sp. NPDC056327
CGCGGACCCTCCGGTCCACGGGCCGCGCCGTTCTGCCGGGCTCTAGTACGTGTCCGGCTCCAGGCCGGCCCGGAGCAGGCCGTGGGTGTAGGCGTCCTCCAGCGCCAGCCAGGAGGCCGCCACCACGTTGTCGGCGACCCCGACCGTGGACCAGGTGGCGGTGCCGTCGGTGGTGTCGATGAGCACCCGGGTCTTGGAGCCGGTGCCGTGCTGGCCCTCCAGGATCCGGACCTTGTAGTCCACCAGCTCCAGCTTGGCCAGCTGCGGGTGGATCCGTTCCAGGGCGGTGCGCAGCGCCTTGTCCAGGGCGTCGACCGGGCCGTTGCCCTCGCCGGTGGCGACCATCCGCTCGCCCTTCGCCCAGAGCTTCACGGTCGCCTCGTTGCCCGTGGTGCCGCCCGGGCCCTGCTCGCTGATGGTCCGCCAGGACTCCGGCGTGAAGAAGCGCTCGCGGCGGCCGCGCACCTCGTCGCGGAGCAGCAGCTCGAAGGAGGCGTCGGCGGACTCGTAGGTGTAGCCGAGGCTCTCCTGCTCCTTGACCCTGGCGACCACCCGGCCGGCCAGGTCCCGGTCGGCGGAGAGGTCGTAGCCGAGCTCCTTGCCCTTGAGCTCGACGGAGGCGCGGCCGGCCATGTCGGAGACCAGCATCCGCATGGTGTTGCCGACCGTCCCGGGGTCGATGTGCTGGTAGAGGTCCGGGTCGACCTTGATCGCCGAGGCGTGCAGTCCGGCCTTGTGGGCGAAGGCCGAGAAGCCCACGTAGGGCTGGTGGGTCGAGGGGGTGAGGTTGACGATCTCGGCGATCGCGTGCGAGATCCGGGTCATCTCGGCGAGGCTGCCGGCCGGCAGCACCCGGCGGTCGTACTTGAGCTCCAGCGCGCCGACCACCGGGAAGAGGTTGGCGTTGCCGACCCGCTCGCCGTAGCCGTTGGCGGTGCACTGGACGTGGGTGGCGCCGGCGTCGACGGCGGCCAGGGTGTTGGCGACGGCGCAGCCGGTGTCGTCCTGGGCGTGGATGCCGAGCCGGGCGCCGGTCTCGGCGAGCACCTCGGCGACGGTCTCGCGCACGCCGGAGGGGAGCATCCCGCCGTTGGTGTCGCAGAGCACCACCACCTCGGCGCCGGCCTCGTGGGCGGCGCGGACCACGGCCAGCGCGTAGTCCCGGTTGGCCCGGTAGCCGTCGAAGAAGTGCTCGCAGTCGATGAAGACCCGGCGGCCCCTGGCGCGCAGGTACGCGACGCTGTCGCGGACCATCTCCAGGTTCTCCTCCAGGGTGGTGCGCAGCGCCAGTTCGACGTGCCGGTCGTGGGACTTGGCGACCAGGGTGACCACCGGTGCGCCGGAGTTCACCAGGGCGGCGAGCTGGGGGTCGTCGGCGGCGCTGCCGCCGGCCCGGCGGGTGGCGCCGAAGGCGACCAGCACGGCGTTGCGGAGCTCCAGTTCGTCCGCGGCGCGGGCGAAGAACTCGGTGTCCCGGGGGTTGGCGCCGGGCCAGCCGCCCTCGATGAAGCCGACGCCGAACTCGTCCAGGTGCCGGGCGATGGCCAGTTTGTCGGCCACCGTGAGGTTGATGCCCTCGCGCTGGGCGCCGTCGCGCAGCGTGGTGTCGAAGACGTGGAACGCGTCGTCGGGGAGGTTGCTCACCTGGGTCATGACCCTGGGTTCTCCGTTCCGGGAGGTCGGGTACTGCTCTGCCGGTTCTGATCCGGCTCCACTGTCCAGCATCCCGCGCGCTCCCCGGTGTCCCTCGGCCCCTTGTGGGGGCTCCGGCCGGTCCGGGGGAAACAAAAAGACCTCTCGCGGGTGCGAGAGGTCTGCGCGCGGGTCTGGACGCTGGTGGTCGCCCCGCATCGGGTGGTGCGGTGGCGGTCACTGCGGACCGGCGCGCCTGCTGCTAATAATCAGCGACAGCGAGGACACGTTCGCAGTCTGGCACATCGGTCCGCGGTGCGGCCCGGCCGTCTCGGCATCCGGGACGGCCGGGTCGCGGCCGGGATCAGACGATGCGGTGCAGCCAGCCGTGGGTGTCGGGGGCCTGGCCGCCCTGGATGGCGAGCAGGGCGCGGCGCAGCTCCATGGTGACCGGGCCGGGCTCGCCGGCGCCGACGGTCCAGTCGCCGCCGTTGGACTTCACCGAGCCGACCGGGGTGATGACGGCGGCGGTGCCGCAGGCGAAGACCTCGGTGAGGGTGCCGTCGGCGTTGCCCTGCTTCCACTCGTCGGTGGAGATCCGCCGCTCCTCGACGGCGTGGCCGAGGTCGGCGGCGAGCTGCAGCAGCGAGTCGCGGGTGATGCCGGGGAGGAGGGCGCCGGACAGCTCGGGGGTGACGATCCTGGCGTCCTCGCCCTCGCCGAAGACGAAGTAGAGGTTCATGCCGCCCATCTCCTCGATCCACCGGTGCTCGGCGGCGTCGAGCCAGACCACCTGGTCGCAGCCCTTGGCGGCGGCCTCGGCCTGGGCGACCAGGGAGGCGGCGTAGTTGCCGGCGCACTTGGCGGCGCCGGTGCCGCCGGGGGCGGCGCGGACGTAGTCCTCGGAGAGCCAGACCGAGACCGGCTTGACGCCGCCGGGGAAGTAGGCGCCGGCCGGCGAGGCGATGATCATGAAGAGGTAGGAGTTGGCCGGGCGGACGCCCAGGCCGACCTCGGTGGCGAACATGAACGGGCGCAGGTACAGGCTCTGCTCCGGCTCGTTCGGCACCCAGGCCTGCTCCTGCTGGACGAGCAGCTCCACGGCCTCGACGAAGGTCTCGGCCGGTAGTTCCGGCATCGCCAGGCGGCGGGCGGAGGCCTGGAAGCGGGCCGCGTTGGCCTCCGGGCGGAAGGTCGCGATCGAGCCGTCGGCCTGGCGGTAGGCCTTGAGGCCCTCGAAGATCGCCTGGCCGTAGTGGAGGGTCATGTTGGCCGGGTCCATCTCGATCGGCGCGTAGGGCGCCAACCGGGCGTCGTGCCAGCCCACGCCCTCGGTCCAGCGGATGGTGACCATGTGGTCGGTGAACACGCGCCCGAAGCCCGGGTTGGCCAGCCGGGCCTCACGCTCCGCGTCGGAGAGCGGGTGGGCGGAGGGCTTGAGGTCGAACGTGATGGGCGCCTGGGTGGGCGTGCTCATGGCTGTGTGTCCTTCACCGTGGGGTTGGTCCGGGCCGCCTCCGCCGGGTGAACGCCCCGTCCCCTGAGACGGAACGGACGCACGACGGCACGGCCCACTGTCGATACTCGCATCCAGAGGGCCGTGCCGAACAGCCGCGGGCTCCTTGGGGAACCTCAAGCTGCCGTTATGGGGTCCGGCCCACCGGGCCGGAACACCGTTTGTCGGGGTTCCGGCCTCCTAGGCGGATACTCGGGCGGCGAGCGCGTCGCCGACCTGGCTGGTGGTGCGGGTCCCGGCCCGCTCGGCGAGGTCGGCGGCGACCGCGGCCTCGATCCGGGCGGCCTCGGCCGCGTACCCGAGGTGGTCGAGCAGCATGGCGACCGACAGCACGGTGGCGGTCGGGTCGGCCTTGCCCTGGCCCGCGATGTCCGGCGCCGAGCCGTGCACGGGCTCGAACATCGACGGGAAGGCGCCGCTCGGGTTGATGTTGCCGCTGGCGGCCAGGCCGATCCCGCCGGTGACGGCGGCGGCCAGGTCGGTCAGGATGTCGCCGAACAGGTTGTCGGTCACGATGACGTCGAACCGCTCGGGCTGGGTGACGAAGAAGATGGTCGCCGCGTCGACGTGCAGGTAGTCGGTGGTGACCTCGGGGAACTCCCGGCCGACCTGCTCGAAGATCCGGGTCCACAGGTGGCCGGCGTGCACCAGCACGTTGTTCTTGTGCACCAGGGTCAGCTTCTTGCGCGGGCGGGCCTGGGCCCGGCGGTAGGCGTCGCGCACCACGCGCTCGATGCCGTACGCGGTGTTGACGCTGACCTCGGTGGCCACCTCGTGCTCGGTGCCGGTGCGCAGCGAGCCGCCGTTGCCGGTGTACGGGCCCTCGGTGCCCTCGCGGACGACCACGAAGTCGATCCGCGGGTCGCCCGCGAGCGGGCCCGCCACGCCGGGGAGGAGCCGGCCCGGGCGGAGGTTGATGTGGTGGTCGAAGGCGAACCGCAGCTTCAGCAGCAGTCCGCGCTCCAGGACGCCGGACGGCACGCTCGGGTCGCCGATGGCGCCGAGCAGGATCGCGTCGTGCTCCTTGAGCTCGGTGAGGGCGCTGTCCGGGAGGGTCTCCCCGGTGCGGTGGTAGCGCCGGGCCCCGAGGTCGAACTCGGTGGTCTCCAGCTTCACATCTGCGGGAAGCGCGGCCCCGAGCACCTTGAGGCCCTCGGCCACCACTTCCTGGCCGATGCCGTCACCCGGGACAACTGCGAGACGAATCGTGCGAGACATGCTCGGAGGCTACTCCGGTGTCCCAGAGCCTGACATCCGCCGTCCACCATCCGGACAGCGTGCCGCCCGGAGGCGCCCGGTCGGCACCGGTTCCGACCGGGCGGGGGCGGTCCGGCTCCGGCCTGCCGTGGTGGCCGCCCCCGAACCGCCGACGGCCGCTCCCCGGCTTCCGGGGAGCGGCCGTCCCGGGGGCTACGGGAGCTTCAGGACCTGGCCGTGCCGCCCGTCCGGGTTGAGGTGGTGGAGGAGCAGGACGCGCGACCCGCCCGGGCCGGTGCGGCGGATGTCGAGGACGGTGGCCGGCTGGACGGGCGAGGCGAGGGCGGTGGGGCCGCCGGGGCCGGTGCGGACGTCCACGGCGGGGTGCAGGACGTCCACCGCGAGGGTCGGGCCGGTGCCCGCCAGGCCGATGGCGGAGAAGGCCTCGGCCGGGTCGGGCGTGCCACCGCCCGTGAGGCCGGTCCACAGGGCGTAGCGGACGGTGCTGTGGCCGGGGCCGATCCCCGGGAGGACGGCGAGGCGGACCGGCAGGACCACGCTGTCGGAGTCCAGCAGGGCGGTGTCGGTGTCGCCCCAGCGGGCGTTCAGCGGCTGGACGTCCAGCTCGGCGCCGGTCCGGGCGTCCAGGGCCCGGGCCACCAGGACGTCGCTGCCGCGCAGCCGGTCGGCCTTGACGACGACGTCGGTGACGCCGTCCCCGTCGGTGTCCAGCGCGGCCCGGACGGCGAACAGCCCGACCGGGGTGGCGGCCGGGGCCCAGACCTGGGCCCCGAGGTAGAGCCGGCCCTCCTGGACCGGGTCCCCGGCGACGGCGGGCGCGTCGGTGGCGGCGCCGGCCGCGCGCAGGTTGGCGGCCCGGTCGCCGGGGCGCACCACGCAGAGGTCCTGGAGGTGCTCCTCCTCCGCGGTGCTCCCCTCCGGGACGACGCCCGCGCCGGGGCCGACCGCCGCCCCGCTGTCCGGCGGGCAGTCGGCCCAGCGGGCGCCCTCCCCGCCGAGCTCGAAGGCGCTGAGCAGACCGGGCCGGCCGCCGGGCGCACCGGTGCCGGTGAGCGCGACCAGCGCGCCGGAACGGGTGGTGCGGACCGGGTCGGTGGCGGTCAGCTCCGTGGCCGGCCGCGGGGCGGCGAACAGCGGCACCCGCAGCCCGGGCAGGGCCGGGTCGTCGGGGGTGAGCAGCAGCCGGCCGGAGAGCTCGGCCCGGTAGGTGCGGGCCCGGCCGGCCTGGACGGTGGCGATCGTCGGGTCGGGGGCGCGGCCGAGTTCGCCCGGCACGCTCAGGGTGACCCGGACCCGCGCGGTGCCGCCGGGCGGGAGCTCGACCCGGGCGGGAGCGAGCTCGAAGCGGGCACCGGGCACCTCGGTGGCGGCCGCGTAGCCGGTCCGGTAGGCGACCGGGGCACCGGAGAGGTTGCGCACCTCGACCTCGCGGTCGAGGGCGAGCGGCCCGGCGACGGCGACCGGTCCGAAGGAGACCCCGACGGCGCCCTCCACCGCCCCCTCCCCGGCCGCGTAGGCGACCGCCGGGGTGCGCACGGCCCGGTCCACGGCGGCCCGGCCGGAGCCGGTGCGCTCGGGCCCGTGGACCGGGCCGGTGGCGCCGTCGCCGAGCCAGGTGTCCCCGGCGGTGTTCATCAGCGCGGCCTTGACCTGCTCGACGCTCAGCCCGGGGTGGGCGGCGCGGACCAGGGCGGCCAGCCCGGCCACGTGCGGGGTGGCCATCGAGGTGCCGTCCTCGCGCTGCCCGCCGGTCCCGGTGGCCACCCGGGCGGACCAGATGGTCTCGCCGGGGGCGGCGAGGTCGGGCTTGACCACGCCGGGCACGCCGATGCCGCGCGAGGTGAAGTCGGTGAGGGTGTCGAGCCGCCGCGGCTGTTCCTGGGCGACGACGCCGTGCAGCGGGTTGCCGGGCGCGGCGAGGCGCACCCGGACCGGACCGGCGGCGGCGCCGGTCCGGAGCCGCTCGCCGTCGGCGCGGCCGAGCAGGGCGAGCGGGACCCGGTCGTTGCCGGCGATCTCGGCGAGGTGGTCGTCGTCGGCGGCGAGCAGGGCGCCGATCGCCCCCGCCCCGGCGACGTGGTCGGCGCGCGGGCCGGAGCCGCAGGCGCGCTCGGACTCCCGGGTGCTCCAGGCGAGCACCGCGATCCGCCCCGCGATCCGCTGCCGGTCGGCCTCGGAGAAGGCCGTGCAGCCGTCCGTCTGGTCGGCGGGCAGGGCGAGTTCACCGGACACGTCGGCGGTGGACCAGTCCTGGTAGCGGGCGCTCCAGTGGGTCGGCACGACGCCGGCGAGCGGCTGCGGCTCCAGCACGGTGATGCCGTCGGCGTCGCTGTGCGGGTCGACGGAGGCGGCGACGGCGAGCGCCCGGGCGGCGGTGCCGGGGCTGCCGCCGATGCCGTGGACGTCCCCCTCGTTGCCGACCGCGGCGACCACCACGGTGCCGAGGGCGGCGAGCCGGTCGACGGCCAGGGCCTCGGCGTCGTCGGTGGAGCCGAACCGGCTGCCGAGCGAGAGGTTGAGCACGTCCAGGCGGTCGCTCGGGTCGCCGTCGCCGTCCGGGTCGGCGGCCAGGTCGAGGGCCTGGCCGAGCTGGTCGGTGGAGCCGTCGCAGCCGAAGACCCGGATCGCGTAGAGCTGGGCGCCGGGGGCGGCTCCGGGGCCGACCAGGAAGCCCGCCGGGTCCAGTCCGGGGCGGTAGGGGCCCTGGTAGGGCCGCCCGTCGGCGGTGACGCCGAGGCCGGCCGCGGTGCCGGCCACGTGGGTGCCGTGGCCGTTGCGGTCGCAGTCGATCGGGTTGTCGTCGGGGCGCGGGTCGGGCTGGTAGTGCGGGGCGCCCGGGTCGGGCTGGTAGTCGTCGCCGACCAGGTCGCGCCCGCCGGTCACCTTGGCGGTGGGGAACAGTCCGGCGGGCGCGGGCTTCGCGCCGTCGACGGAGCGGAAGGCGGCCTCGGTGCCGGGCCCGCCGAAGTCGGCGTGGGTGTAGTCGATGCCGCTGTCGACGATGCCGATCCGCACACCCTGCCCGGTGTTGCCCCCGGGCGGACCGCCGTCGGACGGGCCGCCCGCCCAGACCGCGGGCGCGCCGGTGACCGGCACGGAGTGGGCGTTGGCCCTCCCCATGCGGACGATCGGGTGCACGGCCGCGACCCCGGGCAGGGCGCGCAGCGCGGGCAGCCGGCCGGCCGGCACGCTCACCGCGAGGCCGGTGAGCAGGGTGCGGGTGCGGTAGAGCTCCCGGGCGGCGGGCACGGCCCCGTGCACGTCGTCGGCCAGCCGGTCCAGGGCGGCGGAGGCGCGGGCCCGCTGGGCGGCGCCGGCCCGGGCGGCCTCCCCGCGGACGGCCTCCGGGGAGCGCTGCCGCCGCCGGGCCTCGTCACCGGCCCGCCGCCAGACCGGGGCGACGGGCTCGGTGCCGAGTTCCAGCAGGACGGGGACGGGGGCGCCGTCGGCCCGGGCCGGCGGGGCCGCCGGGGGGCCGGCGGCGGCCGGTGCGGCGCCGGTGAGCAGCGCCGGTCCGGCCAGCAGCGCCAGGGCGAGGCCGATCCGGGCGAGCGGCCGGCGGACACCGCGGCCGGTGGACGTGGGAGGGGCGGAACCTGGACTCCGACCGGGGCGACGCATGGGGTCCTCTCCCCCGGCCGGGGGAACTGATCCGCATGCTCTGCCGCTGACGCCCGCCCGCGCGGCCGTCGATCACCCTTCCGGGGGTCCCAAATTAGGAATATCGCGCCGGTCGGGGCGAGCGGTCTCCCCCGAACGGTGGCGAGTTGCACCCCGGGGAGTGACGGTCCGTCAGCCCGTCCGGCCCATTCGGCGGATGAACGCCACCCGCGCGCCCTCGGGGCGCGGGCCGGGCCGGGGGACTCAGTGGTGTCCGGTCACGCCGCCGTTGTCGCGGCGGTCCAGCGCCCGCTGGAGCGCGGCGGCGGCGAAGGGGTTGTGCTCGGCGGCCCGTCGCCGGCGCGGGGCGCGGGTCTGCGGGGCGGCCGGGGCGGAGGTGGCACGGCGGTCGGCGGTGGGGGGCATACCGGGGCTCCTTGGTTCGGTACGCGCCGTGGGAACGGACGCGGCGGGTGGGGAGGAGGGGGTACACCGGGCGGGGATCACCCGCCCATCGGGCGTACGCGCGCACACGGGCCGCGCACCCTGGCTACAGGGGCGGCACACCGTACGGCCCTTCCACGGTACGACTCCGGCCCGGCGGTGTCTGCACGGATACTTGGATTTCCTACTATCTGAGACGGACCTCACCCGGAGGAACGCGCCAGGGCCCGGACCGCCGTGCGCACGGC
>NZ_JBHJRC010000339.1:0-8641 GCF_042261735.1 Kitasatospora sp. NPDC056327
TGGTCCTGGTAGCCGTAACCGCCCTGCTGCTGGTAACCCTGCGCCGCCTGCTGCCCGTACGGCCCCGGCTGCTCGTAGGCCCCCGGCTGCTCGTAGGACTGCGGGTACCCCTGCTGCGGGTACTGGTCCGGCTGCTGGTACTGGTCCTGGTAGCCGTAACCGCCCTGCTGCTGGTAACCCTGCGCCGCCTGCTGCCCGTACGGCCCCGGCTGCTCGTAGGCCCCCGGCTGCTCGTACGGATCGGGCTGCTGCTGCTCGTAGCCACCCTGCTGCTGGTACGGCTGGTACTGCTGGTACTGCCCGGTCGACCAGTCGTCCGGCTGCCCGGGCTGCTGCCCCTGCGGTCCCCTGCGCTCGCTCATCCGTCGGTCGGCCCCTCCGGGATCAGGTCCGGTTCGGCGCGTACAGCGCCCGCTTGTCGATGTAGCGCACCACGCCGTCCGGGACGAGGTACCAGACCGGCTCGCCCTTGGCGACCCGGTCGCGGCAGTCCGTGGAGGAGATGGCCAGCGCGGGCACCTCGACCAGGGAGACCCCGCCCACCGGCAGCCCGGCGTCCGTCAGCGTGTGCCCCGGCCTGGTGCATCCGATGAAGTGGGCGAGCGAGAAGAGCTCGTCGGAGTCCCGCCAGGAGAGGATCTGGGCGAGCGCGTCGGCGCCGGTGATGAAGAAGAGGTCGGCGTCCGGGTGCTCCGCGTGCAGGTCGCGCAGGGTGTCGACGGTGTACGTCGGGCCCTCGCGGTCGATGTCGATCCGGCTGACCGAGAACTGGGGGTTCTCCGCGGTGGCGATGACCGTCATCAGGTAGCGGTCCTCGGCGGGCGTGACCTGCCGGTCGCTCTTCTGCCACGGCTGCCCGGTGGGGACGAAGATCACCTCGTCCAGGTGGAACGCGCTGGCCACCTCACTGGCGGCGACCAGGTGCCCGTGGTGGATCGGGTCGAAGGTGCCGCCCATCACGCCGAGGCGACGCTTCGCCGGCGCCGGTACGCCGGGACTCCCGGTCTGCTCTCCCATGGCGCCACACCTTACGCGACGCCCGTTACGGTGCGGGAACGGCCGGGCGACGGGCGTCCCGGGGGCGGTGCCGCGCCCCGGGCCGCCGTCGGAGCGGTCAGCGGTCCCGGTTGAAGCGGGTGGTCACGAAGAGCAGCAGCAGCAGGACGAACAGGGCGGCGCCACCCGTCAGGTACGGGTTGAGGCTGTCGTGGTTGCCCCCCTCGCCCTCGTTCGCGAGAAGGTTCAGGACGGGGAGTGCGGCAGCAGTGCTCATGGTCGGCGGGACCTTCTCGGCTCGGATGACGGGCGGGGGGTGTCGTGCGGGCCGGTGAGGACCCACCCGTCATCGTACGGGGGGTTACAAGGCAACCGCTCGGCGGCCCACCGCGCCTGAACGGCCGTGAGCCGGGCCCGGGGGACGGCGGCCCGGTGGCCCCGCGGGCGGCCCGGTGGCCCTGCGGCCGGCGGGAGTCCGGGCGGCCCGGTCAGTTGTTGCGGCCGGCCCGCAGCAGGATCCAGGCGAGCAGGCCCACGCCGACGAACGACGCGATCAGGATGATCCGCAGGAAGAGTCCGGGGCCGGCCTCGCCGGAGATCGGGGCGGCCAGGCTGGCAAGGGCGGCGGTGGACATCTGCGGGCTCCTCGGACTGCTCGGTGCCGCGGCCGGAGGTGGCCCGGCTCTCCCGGGCATTCAGGGTAAACCGCCCTCACACCGCGGCCCCCCACCGCCCCCGCGGGCACGCTCCGTGGCTCCCCGGACGGCCGACCGGACGGCCCGCACGGGCCCGGAGGACGGTCCGGAGGCCCCTCCGGCACGGCCCCGGAGGACTGTCCGGGTCCGCGTAGGGTGACCTCCGGGGACGAGTACGCAACCGCGGACGTTGCACAGACAGTCGTTGCAGGCGAAGACCAGCGGGGACCGGCCGGGGGCCGGGGGCCGCCGTCGACAGGGAGGTACTCACACCATGACCGACACCACCTCGAAGTCTCCGAGCCGGCGCCGCCAGCGCTTCCCGGAGATCTCCACCCGGGCCTGGGAACACCCGGCGGACCGCTCGGCGCTCGTGGCGCTGCGCAAGCTCACCGGCTTCGACGACGTGCTGAAGAGGCTCGCCGGGCTGGTCTCCGAGCGCTCGATCCGGCTGATGTTCCTGGCCACCGCCGTGAAGACCTCCGAGCGGCAGTTCCCCGAGCTGCACGGCATGGTGCGCGACGCCGCCTACGTGCTCGACCTCGACAAGGTGCCGGACCTCTACGTCACCCAGGACCCGGCGGTCAACGCCTTCTGCATCGGCATCGACACGCCGGTGATCGTGGTCACCAGCGGCCTGGTGGAGCTGCTGGACGAGGAGGAGCTCCGCTCGGTGATCGGCCACGAGGTCGGCCACGCGATGTCCGGGCACGCGGTCTACCGGACGATGCTGATGATCCTCACCAACATCGCCGCCCGGATCGCCTGGGTGCCGCTCGGCAACCTGGCGATCATGGCGATAGTCACCGCGCTCAAGGAGTGGTTCCGCAAGGCGGAGCTCTCCAGCGACCGGGCCGGCCTGCTGGCCGGGCAGGACCTCCAGGCGTCGATGCGGGCCCTGATGAAGCTCGCCGGCGGCCACAACCTGGCCGAGATGAACGTGGACGCCTTCCTGGAGCAGGCCGAGGAGTACGAGAAGGCCGGCGACCTGCGGGACGGTGTGCTCAAGCTGCTGCAGGTGCTGCCGCAGAGCCACCCGTTCGCGGTGGTCCGGGTCGCCCAGCTCAAGAAGTGGGCCGAGAGCGACGAGTACCGCTCCATCCTGGCCGGTGCCTACCCGCGCCGCACCGACGACCCGGACACCTCGGTCGGCGAGCAGTGGCGGGCCGCCGCCGAGCACTACACGACCACGGTGAAGGAGAGCAAGGACCCGCTGATGGGCCTCATCCGCGATGTCGCGGGCGGCGCGGCCACCGTCGGCGGCAAGCTCCGTGACACCTTCACCGGCGCCGGGCGCAGCAACGGCAACGGCAACGGAAGCAGCGGAAGCAGCAAGGACGACGGCACCACCGGCACCGACTGACCGGGGCAGTACGAGCAGGAACGCTTCTGCGACGGCCCCCGGCCACCCCGGCCGGGGGCCGTCGGCGTCCCCCTCGTCCCGTCGTCCCCGGGCCCCCGGGTCCACAGGTCACCGCAGCCACGGGCCCGCAGGTCACCGCGGCCCCGCGCCCGCACGGCCGCCCGTTCCCGCCCCGCCTCAGCCGCCCGCCAGCACCCCGCACAGCTGCCAGGCCGGCCGTGCGTGGTTGCCCGGATCCACCGCCGGCGGCCCGGCCGGTGGCGCGGTGGCCTCGGTCCCCGCCAGCACCGGCTGCACCACCCCGGCCAGCGAGCCGTCGCACGGCGCCGGCCCGGCCTGCAGCACCGAGTCCACCAGCCGCAACTGCCCGGCCGACAGGTCGACCCGGTCGAACTCGAAGGTCAGCTGCCGCCGCACGGTCTCCAGGGTGACCGGCGCCCCGGCCGGCGCCCCGGCGGCCTTCAGCGCGTAGACGAAGGTGTGGTCGGTGGTGATCCGCAGCGTGCTGCTGTCCGACTCGTCGATCCGCATCGCCCCGGCCACCTTCACGGTGTCCGCGGCCAGCGCGACCTGCGCCGGGTCGAAGCGGACCAGCCAGCCGGTCAGCGCGTGGTGCCGGTCGTCGACCGGCTGCGACACGCTCGCGTCGAACTGCGCCTGCTCGCCGGGCGTGATGAAGACCCGCACGTCCGCGGTCGCCCCCTGCACCAGCACGGCGGGCGCCAGCGAGGACGCCACCAGGTAGCGCTGCACGGTGTCGAGCGCCTTGGTCACCTCGACCCGGGAGAAGTGCCCGGTGGCCGCGCCGGCCGGTGTCCCCAGTCCGACCGCGCCGTCGCTGTAGCCGGCCGGCAGGCCCGCGAACGGGCTGGCCGGATCGGCGACCGGGTGGACCACCGAGGCGGGGCTCAGCGCCACCACGCTGACGGTCAGCTGGCTGCCCTGGGGCCGGGCGGTGGGCCGGACCGGCGAACTGACGCCGAAGTACACGGCGGCCGCGAAGGCCAGCAGGATCACCAGCAGCAGCGCGAGCGCCTGCCGGGGCACGGTGCCGAGCGGCCCCAGCCCGACCTTCGCCCGGGTGGGCCGGCCGAAGGCGCCGGACAGCCGCTCGCGCGCCGAGAGCTCCTGGATGCGGGCAGCCCGGACGAACGATTCGTCGAAGACGACGGACCGGTACTCGTCATCGTTTCCGGAACCACCTTCGGGCGCACCCTCAGGAGGCTCGCGCGGGTCACCCATGACACCAGGGTAAGGCGCACCCTCGCCCTGCCACGAGGGTGCTGCGGTAGATCGCCGGAAGCTCTCCGTGACCGGCGGCGCCCCGCGAGGGGCGCCCCGGTCCGGTCCTCCGGCCGGTCGGCGTCAGCCTGTCGGGGCGGTGACCACCAGCGACGGCTCGGCCGGCGCCGGCACCGGGTCGACCCCGGGGCTGGTGCTGCCGGACTCGGGCCGCCGCGGGGCGCCACCGGCCCCGCCCACGCCCTGGTAGATCGCCGCCACGGCCACCGCGACCAGGCTCACGCCCATGATCACGGCGAGCACCCAGGCCACCGGCCGGTGCCAGCGCTGCTGGGCGACGTACCGGCCGCGGCCGGCGCCGATCGGGTCGAAACCGCCCGGGCGCCAGCGCCGCGAGCGCCGTCCGGCGGACCGGCCGGGGCCGGTCCACGGATCGGGATAGTGGTGGTCGTCGTCGAGCCGGCTCGGGTACGGGCGCAGCTCCAGTGGCACTCCGTCCGCGGCGGGGGCTTCGTAGCCCCAGCCGGGTCCGGCCGAGTCCGGCTCGAAACGGGCCTCGGCGGCGGCGAGCTGCCGCTCCTTGGCCGTCGGTTCGTGCACGGCGGCGGACCGTACGAAGGCCTCGTCGAAGACCACGGTGGCGAACTCGTCGTCCGCACCACCGTGGTCGGCACCGTCGGGGTACGGCGAACCCCCCACATCGTCAGCCACGGATTCAGCGTATTACCGGGCGGGCGATTTGTCTGGGCCTCGGACCAGTTGGTCCGTCACCCGTGTGACGACGGGCCCGCCGGGGTCCGGGCGGGCCGGCCCCGGCCGGCGGCTCAGGCGCCGCCCACGGTCGGCGTCGCCTCACCCCGGACGTGGCCGTCACCAGTGACGATGTACTTGGTGCTGGTCAGCTCGGGCAGTCCCATCGGGCCGCGGGCGTGCAGCTTCTGGGTGGAGATGCCGATCTCGGCGCCGAACCCGAACTCACCGCCGTCGGTGAACCTGGTCGAGGCGTTGACGGCGACGGTGGTCGAGTCGACGAGCCGGGTGAAGCGGCGGGCGGCGGCCTGCGAGCCGGTGACGATGGCCTCGGTGTGGCCGGAGGTCCAGCGGCGGATGTGCGCCACGGCGGCGTCCAGCGAGGGGACCACGGCGGCGGCGATGTCGTACGACAGGTACTCGGCCTCCCAGTCCTCGTCGGTGGCGGGCACCACGGTGGCGGCGGAGCCCTCGGCCGCCTTGAGCACCGCGTCGTCGCCGTGCACGGTGACGCCGGCCCCGGCCAGCGCGGCGAGCGCGAGCGGCAGGAACTCCTCGGCGACGTCCTGGTGGACCAGCAGGGTCTCGGCCGCGTTGCAGACGCTGACGCGCTGGGCCTTGGAGTTGAGCAGGATGCCGACGGCCATCCCGAGGTCCGCCGCGGCGTCGACGTAGACGTGGCAGTTGCCGGTGCCGGTCTCGATGACCGGGACGGTGGAGCCCTCGACGACGGTGCGGATCAGCGAGGCGCCGCCGCGCGGGATGAGCACGTCGACCAGGCCGCGGGCGCGCATCAGCTCCCGCACGGACTCCCGGCTCTCGCCGGGGACCAGCTGGACGGCGTCGGCCGGCAGTCCGGCGGCCTCGACGGCGTCGCGCACCACCGCGACCAGCGCGGTGTTGGAGCGGTAGGCGGAGGCGGAACCGCGCAGCAGCACGGCGTTGCCGGACTTCAGGCAGAGCGCGGCGGCGTCGACCGTGACGTTGGGGCGGGCCTCGTAGATGATGCCGACGACGCCGAGCGGGACGCGGACCTGCCGCACGTCCAGCCCGTTGGGCAGGGTGTAGCCGCGCAGGACCTCGCCGACCGGGTCGGGCAGGCCGGCCACGTCGCGGACGTCGGCGGCGATCGCGGCGATCCGCTCCGCGGTGAGCGCGAGCCGGTCGATCACCGACTCGGGGGTGCCGGCGGCGCGGGCGCGCTCGACGTCCTCGGCGTTGGCGGCGGTGATCTCGGCGGCACGGGCGACCAGGGCGTCGGCGACCGCCCGCAGCGCGGCGTCCTTCGCACCGCGCGGCAGCGGGGCGAGCTCGGCGGCCGCCTCCCGGGCTCGGCGCGCTACGGCGAGGACGGGGCTGTCGGCGGTGGCGAGGTCGCTGCTCATGCGCCCAGGGTAGTGGAGGGGTCCGGCCCTCCCCCGCCCGTTTCGCCCCGTGAGACCCGGCTCCGGCGGCCCGGCCCGCGCCGGCCGGCGCCGGTCGGCGCGGGCCCGTCCGCCAAGGCCCGTCGGCCGGCCCCGGCCGCCGGAACCGCCGCGGGACCGCGCCCTGCCCGCCGTCAGTAGGGGTAGACCCCGCCCAGCTGCGGCGCCGGTCCGGCGAAGCCCTCGGCCACCCGCTTGTGGTACGTCGCCCGGTCCACCACCTCCAGCCCGACGATCTCCCACGGCGGCAGCTTCGCCGTCGCCTTGTGCTCGCCCCACAGCCGCAGCGCGATCGCCGCCGCGTCGTGCAGGTCGCGGGCCTGCTCCCAGTAACGGATCTCGGCGTGGTCGGCGGCGTAACGGGCGGTCAGGAAGAACGAGTGGTCGTGCGCCAACCGCTCCAGCCCGGCCCGCAGTTCCGTCAGCGGGGTGACCGGCCCGGCCACGCTGAGCACCACGTGCCAGAGCCGGGCCTGATCGGGCGCGGTGGGCGGCTCGGCGGCGGGGCGCCGCTCCGTCCGGAACCGGTGCACCGTGCCGGCCCCCTGGGGCGGCGGACCGGCCGGACCGGCGGGACCGTCGTCCCCGCCGCCGTCGATGCTGGTCAGCCGCCGGCCCGCGGTCCCTCCGGTCAGCGCTGCCTCGCGCCTGCGTTCCACCGGCGGCCTCCTGTTCGGCGATGTCGTGTCGTCGTACCCGCCGGCCCCGGCCGGCGCGCGGACGACCGCGCCCCTCTTCGCCCGTGGCCGGACGTGCTCCCCGTGCGGAACCGCCCGCGTTCCGGCGGCCCGGCGGCGGGTCAGCCGCGCAGGACGACCAGGTCGTCGCGGTGGACGACCTCCCGCTCGTAGGCGGCGCCGAACTCCTGGGCCAGGTCCCGGGTGGACCGGCCTAGCAGGCGGGGCAACTCCCTCGCATCAAAGTTGACCAGTCCGCGCGCCACGATGTGGCCGTTTTCGGCAAGAAGGTCCACCGGATCACCCGCGGCGAACTCGCCGTCGACCCCGACGACCCCGGCCGGCAGCAGCGAGGCGCCGCCGGAGACGACGGCGTCGACCGCGCCGTCGTCCAGGTGCAGGGCCCCGCGCGGGCTGCTGGCGTGGGCGAGCCAGAGCATCCGGTCGGAGGAGCGGCTGCCGGTGCGCAGGAACAGGGTGCCGGTGGGGCGCCCGGCGAGCGCGTCGGCGGCCTGGCTGGCGGCGGTGAGGACGACGGGGATGCCCGCGCCGGTGGCGATCCGGGCGGCCTCGACCTTGGTGACCATGCCGCCGGTGCCGACCCCGGCCTTGCCGGCGCTGCCGATCTCGATGCCGTCGAGGTCCTGCGGGCCGGCCACCTCGGCGATCCGGCTGGTGCCGGGGCGGCTGGGGTCGCCGTCGTAGAGGCCGTCGACGTCGGAGAGCAGGACCAGCAGGTCGGCGCGGACGAGGTGGGCGACGAGGGCGGCCAGCCGGTCGTTGTCGCCGAACTTGATTTCGGCGGTGGCGACGGTGTCGTTCTCGTTGACGACCGGCATCGCGCCCATCGCGAGCAGCTGGTCGAGGGTGCGGTAGGCGTTGCGGTAGTGGGCGCGGCGGCTGGCGTCCTCGGCGGTCAGCAGGACCTGGCCGACGCGCAGGCCGTAGCGGGCGAAGGAGGCGGTGTAGCGGGCGATCAGCAGACCCTGGCCGACGCTGGCGGCGGCCTGCTGGCGGGCGAGGTCCTTGGGCCGGCGCTCCAGGCCGAGCGGGGCGAGGCCGGCGGCGATGGCGCCGGAGGAGACGAGGACGACCTCGGGGGCGCCGGGGCGGGTACGGACCTTGGCGAGGGCGTCGACGAGGGCGTCGACCCGGTCGGCGTCGATGCCGCCCGCGGCGGTGGTCAGTGAGGAGGAGCCGACCTTGACGACGATGCGCCGGGCGGTCAGCACCTCCGCCCGCAGTTCGTCCTCGCTCATCTCGGGTTCGCCCTTCCGGTGTGGTGCGCGCTGGCGGCGGGCGCCGGGGCCCGGCCGTGTCCCCCGCAATCTACGCGATCGGCGTGCCCCGCCCGCACCCCTTTCCACCCGCCGGACAGCCGCCGCACAGCCGTCGTACCGCCACCGCACAGCCACCGGACGACCGCCGCGCGGCCCCCTCGCCGCCCGCCCCGCGGCCGCCCGGCCCCCGCCGACGCGGAAGCCCCCGCCGCCC
>NZ_JBHJRC010000340.1:0-8579 GCF_042261735.1 Kitasatospora sp. NPDC056327
GGACCGGAGGTCCGGCCCCGCCGGACCGGCAGGCGCGTCCGGGGGGTGCGCCTGCCGGTCCGGTCGGGGCCGGCCGGATGGACGGTGGGCACGGGGGAGCCGACCGGCCACCCGGAGTCTCGGGTGGTGCGGGGTACTGCGGTGGTGCGGGTCCTGCCGGTGCTGCGGTCGGTGCGGTGGTGCGGGGTGGAACGGTCCGGATGAGCGACGGGCCCGGGGGGATTCGCTCGCCGCCCATCCGGAGATCGGGTCACCTCCCGGCCGGGCTCCCGTCGGGTCCGCCGGCGTGGTCGGTGGTCTTCGGACGGACGGAGCCCGATGGTGCGGTCGGTGCCGTCGGTACCGGTGGTACGGCCGACAGCTCCGGCACGGAGCCGGTGAGGGCTCCGGGTCCGGACTGGGTCGGGGCCGCCGGGCCGGCTCCCTTGGTCGCCTTGCCCGGGCCGCCGCCGTTCTCGCCGGAGCCCGTGCCGCCACCGCTGTTGCCGAAGCCGTTGCCGTTCGCGGAACCGTTCCCCTGGCCGTTCCCCGACCCGTTGGTGGAGCCGCCGGGCCTGGACTGTCCACTGCCGCCCTGGTGGCCGTCGTCGCCCGCGCCGCGGAGGGTCCGCGCGCAGTACTGCTCGACCTCGTCCGGGCCGCCGGCCGCGGCGACCAGCCCGCCGAACTGGGGGTCCGTGACCAGTGCGCGCGGGCGTTCGCCCTTGCCCGACCGGTCGGTGAACGCCTTGCAGAGCGCGGCCAGCGCCGCCGGGTTCGACGGCCCGCGCCCGTCCGCCGACGGCACGGGCGTCCCCGGCGTCCGCGGGCGGTCGGCCGGAACCGACGGTGCCACGGCGGCCGGGCTGCCCGGCGGACTGCCCGACGGGGTACCGGAGGGCGTGCCGGACGCACCGGCGGTCGGACCGGGGCCGGACGACGGGGGCGCCGACCCGGTCGCCGCTCCGGACGGGGTCGCCGGGGTGGACGGCGGGGCGGACGTCACCGGGGCGACCACACGCCGGTCCGGCTCGTCCGAACCGCCTCCCAGAGCCGACGGCAGATTGCCCGTCCCGGCCGCGACCGCGACCCCGCCGAGCGCCGTGGCACCGAGCACGACGGCGACGGCCTTCGTACTGAAGGCCTTCGTCAGCGCGGCGGTTGCCATCGGACCTCTCCGGACGGGTGCGGATGCGGGTACTGCTGGGACGGGCGCGAGACGGGCCTCCCGGAAGGCGGCCAGGGCCGCTTCCTCCCCGGCCAGTTCACCCCGCGTCGCCGGAGCCGCGGCGGCGGCGAGCACACGGGCAACCCCCGTACGCCCAGTGCTGCCGTCCGGGCCGGTGAGCGAGGCGTCCTGCCCGTCCGACGGGCCGCCCACGGCACCGGCGAGCAGTCGCTCGGCGGTGTCACGGTCGATCCGACGGGATCGGTTGGTGCTCATCTCATGTCCTTCAGCGTCGCGGCCCGGCGTTCTGTCACACCCTGCGGAGAGTTTTTCTTCCTGGCCCTCCCGAAGCCCTTCCGCGGCGACCCGGCACCGGCCGCCCCGGCCGCCGCCGGGGCGCCGCCGGCGGCCGGGCCGCCGTCCCGTCCCGACCGCGCGGCCGGGACGGCGGAGCCTGCCGCGTCCGTGCCCGCCGCCCCCGGACGGGGCTGCTCCAGCAGCTTGGCGAGCCGCTTCAGCCCCCGGTGCGCGGCCATCCTGACGGTGCCGGCCCGCTTGCCGAGCACCTGCGCCGCGCTCTCCGCGTCCAGTTCCATCACCACCCGGAGCAGCACCGCCTCGGCCTGGTCCCGGGGCAGCCGGGAGATCAGCGCCAGCGCGTCCGAGGTGCCGACGGAGGCGAGCGCCGCCCCCGCGGTGTCGTCCCCGGCCGCCCGGTCGAAGAGGAACTCGAAGGGCAGGTCGGCGACCGGCCGGCGCCGGCGGGCCCGCAGGTGGTCCAGCGCCCGGTTGCGGGCCACGGTCGCCGCCCAGCCGCGAAAGCCGTCCCCGTCGCCGCTGAAGGTGCCGAGGTCCCGGGCGATCTGCAGCCAGGCCTCGGAGGCGATGTCCTCGGCGTCCTGGGCGTCCTCGGGCCGGCCGCCGACCAGCGCCCGCAGGTAGCGGAGCAGACCCGGCTGGACGCTGCGGAACAGGAGCCGGAACGCCTCCTCGTCCCCGCCCTGCGCGGCCCGGACCGCCTCGGTCAGATCGACGGGTTCGGAGGCCGCCCGTACGGGCGGACCGGGTGGCGGGCCTGACGTCGTGACCGGTCCGGACGGGCCGGCGGGCCTGTCGCTGCCCGCTCCGGGGCGTTCTGCACTCTGCACCCGTCACATCATGGGCCATCCGGGCGAACGTCCCGGCCCGGTGCGCCGGGACCGCCGCCGGCCTCCCCGGCCGGGGCCCCGAGGGCCGGGAAGCGGGATCGCCGATGCTTCGCCTTCGGGTCGAAGGTCCTGCTGGTCACCGGCCTTCGCCTGTGGCAATCAAATCGGCCGTTCACCTACGTTGTAGGTGAACGATCCATTCCGGTCGATGCCGCCCGCGCCCCCCTCGCCGCCCTTTCGCGCGCCGCGGGCGCCCCCGGCCGCCTCCCCGCTCCCAGCACCTCAGGACCGCCATGACCACCGCCCACGAGCTCTACGAGCGCGGCCTGCGCGACCACCTGGCGCCGGCCCTCCGCCTCCTGGGCCTGACCGGCGGGCCGCGGACCTTCGTCCTCCCCGACCCGGCCCACTGGGCCCTGCTCGGTCTGGTCGAGCAGGGCACCGACGGCCGGCTGCGCTACACCGTCGACCTCAGCCTGGTCCGCCGCACCGACTGGGCGGCCGCGGCGCTCCCCGGCCCCCGCCCGGATCCGCGTGCCGTCTACGGCATCGAGGCCTGGCGGGCCAGGATCGGCGAACTGCTGCCGGTCGGCGAGGACGTCTGGTGGGAGGTGCTGCCCGGACCGCGCTGGCGGGTCGCCCTGGAGGACTCGGTCGCCGCCGTCCGCCACTACGGACTGCCCGAACTGCGCCGCCGGGCCGAACGCGACCGCGGCGGCGGAGGCGACGGCGACGGGACGTACCTCTCCCCCGCCGACCTGGAGCAGGTCAACGCCACCCTGGCGGCCGTGCCGGTCGCCCGGATCCAGCGCGCCGAACTCCTCGCCGGCGCCCTCGTGCTCACCGGCGCCTGGACGCGTTCGGACGCGGCCGCCCGCACCGTGCTGCGCGGCGTCGCCCGGGGGTTCCTCTCGGCGCAGGACGAACGCTTCGACGTCGTGCGCTGCGCGGACACCCTCGGCCGGCCGCTCTGGGACTTCGGCCGCGACTGAGGCGCACCCCGCGGGCCCGGGCCCGCCCCGCCCGGTGCGCCGTCCGCCCATCGGTCTATCCGGACCGACTGTCCGACCATCCCAGGAACCATCCCGCACCACCGACAGTCCTCTTATAACGAGGGGGTAACGGGACCCCCTCGACGAGGAAACGGGGAACCGATGAGCCGGACCGACGCGCAGACCACCGCCACCGAGGAACGCACGCTGGTCTGGGACGGCTGCCTCAACGTCCGCGACCTGGGCGGACTGCCCACCTCCGCCGGCACCCGCACCACCCGCGGCGCCGTCGTCCGCGCCGACAACCTGGACCGTCTCACCGCCGAGGGCTGGGACGCCCTCCTCGACCACGGCGTGCGCACCGTCGTCGACCTGCGCAACATCGAGGAGTACAAGCCGCTCCTCCCGCTGCCCGGGAACGTCGAGCTGGTCCGCGTCCCGCTGGACGCACTCGCCGGCCGCGCCTGGTGGGAGACCTACGGACACCTCGACGGCACCCCGCTCGCCCTGCGCCCCTACCTGGACCACTGCCCGCACGCCGCCGCCGAGCTGATCACCACCATCGCCGGCGCCCACCCCGGCGGTCTGGTCGTCCACTGCGGGGCCGGCCGCGACCGCACCGGGCTGGCCGCCCTGCTGCTGCTCGCCCTCGCCGGCACCGAGCCCTCCGCGATCGTCGCCGACTACCTGCTCAGCGCCCCCAACGTCCGGCCGCTCTACGGCATGCTCGGCCTCCCCGACCAGTACCGCCGCATCGACGCCGTCCTCGCCGAGGCCGGCACCACCGCCGAGGAGGCCGTCACCGCCGCCCTCGCCGGCTTCGACCCCGAGGCCCGGCTGCTCGCCGCGGGCGTCACCCCCGAGGACCTCGCCGCCGTCCGGTCGCGCCTGCTGGCCGCCTGACGAACGGCCGTGCCCCGGGCGGGCGGTGGCGCGACCCGGCCGGGGGCCGCAGGAGCCGGGGGCTGCGGCGGCGGGAGAGGCCGGGGAAGCCGGCCCACGGGGTGACCCGGCCGCGCGGGGCGGTCCCGACGGCCACCGGACAGTGCGGCGGCCGGCCGGCCGGACAGCCCTCCGGGGCACCGGATCCGCGGTCCGGCAGGGCGGCGGATCCGGTGCGTTAATCGTTCGCCGCCGACCCGGCCCGCGCCCGATACTGCCGGGCATGGTGGACTTCTCCGACTTCGACACCCGCAACTACCCGACCGTGGACGTCCGCACCGGTTACGCCGGCTGGGTCGACACCTACGAGCAGACCGTCGAGGACGCGATGGACCTCGCCGTCCTCGACCGGCTCACCGCCCCCGCCTGGTCACGGGTCCGCCGGGCCGCCGACCTCGGGTGCGGCACCGGCCGGACGGGGGCGTGGCTGCGCGGCAGGGCCGCCGAGGGCCTGGTGCTGGACGGCGTGGACCTCACGCCGGAGATGCTCGCGAAGGCCCGTGAGCGGGGCGCGCACGACAGCCTCACCGAGGGGGACGTCACCGCCACCGGCCTCGCGGCCGGCCGGTACGACCTGGTGATCTCCTCGCTCGTCGACGAGCACCTCGCCGACCTCGGCCCGTACTACCGCGAGGCCTTCCGGCTGGCCCGTCCGGGCGGGCGGTGCGTCCTGGTCGGCCTGCACCCCGCCTTCATCATGGCGGCCGGCATGCCGACCCACTTCACCGGCGCGGACGGTGCGGAGGTCGCCATCACCACCCACGTCCACCTGGTCTCCGACCACCTCACGGCGGGCCTCGCCGCCGGCTGGACCCTGACCGGGATGACGGAGGCGCTGGTGGACGACGCATGGGTAGCGCTCAAGCCGAAGTGGGCGAAGTACCGCAGTCACCCGGTCTCGGCGGCCTACGTCTGGGAGAAGCGGTAGCGAACCAACTCGCCATAGCGTCAACTGATGGTTGACGACCTCGGGGTCGACAACCTACGGTTGACGCTATGGAGAATCCGATCGTTCCCAAGACCACTCCGCTGCGCCTCGACGATCTGATCGACGCGATCAAGAAGATCCACCCCGACGCGCTCGACCAGCTCTCCGACGCGGTCATCGCGGCCGACCACCTCGGTGACCTCGCCGACCACCTCATCGGCCACTTCGTCGACCAGGCCCGCCGCTCCGGTGCCTCCTGGACGGACATCGGCCGCAGCATGGGCGTCAGCAAGCAGGCCGCCCAGAAGCGCTTCGTCCCCAAGGACCCGGCCACCCCCAACGACCTCGACCCGAGCCAGGGCTTCGGCCGGTTCACCGACCGGGCCCGGCATGTCGTGATGGCCTCCCAGGAGGAGGCCCGCCAGGCCGGCAACGCCGAGATCGGCGCCGAGCACCTGGTGCTCGGCCTGCTCGCCGAGCCCGACGGCCTGGCCGTGCGCGCGCTCGCCGCCCAGGGCGTCACCCCGGAGGCGCTCCGCACGGCCGCCGCGGCGGCGCTGCCGGCCCCGGCCGCCGAGGTGCCGGCGCTCATCCCCTACGACGCCCGCGGCAAGAAGGCCCTGGAGCTGACCTTCCGGGAGGCGCTGAAGCTCGGCCACAACTACGTCGGCACCGAGCACATCCTGCTCGCCCTGCTGGAGCTGGAGAACGGCGCCGGGGTGCTGGACGACCTCGGCGTGGAGAAGGAGGAGACCGAGCGGTTCGTCAGCGAGCTGCTCGCCGCCTTCCTCGCCTCAAGCACCGACGGGCCGCAGGCCTGACCGGACCGTTCCGGGGGCCGCGGGACGGGCGCGGCCCCCGGGACACCGGTCCCGGTCAGAAACCGGACACCTGAGTGGCGATGATCCGCACCCGCCCGTCCGCCGCCGCCTCCAGCGCCGCACGCAGCCGCAACGACCGGGCGGGGCCCAGCAGTTCGAGCGCCTGCTCGTCCTCGACCCAGCGGTGGTCGTCCAGTTCGCCGGCCGGGACGGTCACGGGGGTGCCGTCCGGGACGGTGCCGAAGTCGAACAGGAAGTGCCCGGCCGGATGGTCGAGCTCCTCCGAGGGATGGGTCCAGGAGACGGCCAGCAGGGCCCCGGCCTCCCGGACGATCCCGGTCTCCTCCAGCAGTTCCCTGGCCGCGCACTCGGCCGGGCCCTCGCCCCGGTCGATCGTCCCGCCGGGGAACTGCCAGTGCTCCCGGTAGCCGGCCTTGACCAGCAGGATCCGCCCGGACCCGTCCCGCAGGACGCACCCCGCCGCCGAGTAGATCCGCGGCAGCGAGGCCAGCCATTCCTCACGGGACTTCAACGGCTCGACCGACACGGCGGGACCTCCTCGGACGCGGGAACACGATGCGCCCCCACTCTGCCAGCCGCCGGGGCCGGGCGGCTCCGCCGGCACCGCCCGGTCCGCCGTCACCGGTTCCGCCCGCTCCTTCCGGTCCGCAGGTTCCAGGGGTTCAGCGGGTTCCGTCAGCTCCGGGCGGCGAGGTGCTCGACCAGCCGGTCGAGGCTGGAGTTGTGACCGGCCTCGGCCTCCGGGCCGAGGAACATCGCCGGAACGTCCTCCTGCTCCAGGAGCAGCCGGGTCCGGCCCCCGCCGAGGTCGGTCAGGGTGATCCGGCCGGTGAGGCCGATGCCCTCCTCGACGAACTCCAGCAGCTCGCCCTCGCGGACCGCGGTGAACCGGCCGCGCAGCGGGTACCGGTCACCGGTCGCCTCGATCACCATCGTGCTGTCGAAGCGCCCGCCGACCTGCGGCTCGATGGTCACCGTGTCCAGCGGCACGTGGGTGCCGACCGGGCCCCAGAAGCGGACGAACCGCTCGGGCTCGACGTACGCCCGGAACACCTCCGCCGGGGCGGCGGGCAGCTCGCGGACGATGGCCAGGGTGCCGAGGTTCTCGGTCATGGTGTCTGTTCCCTCAGTTCGGTGGACGCGCCGCTCGGTGCCGCGCTTTCACAGGGGTAGACCCGGGAGCCGCCGGAAACTCATCGCTCCCCGGCGGAATTCCTCCGGAAATCCTTCCGGTGGGCGATGAGACCGGGCCGCCCGACCGGTCTCCCCTGGGTGAAGACCGAACCGCACGCCCCCGCCGACCGTCCGCTCAGCTGCGACCTCGCCGCCCTGAGCGCCCCCGACCTGGCCGTCGTCGACGCCCTGGCCCGGCTGCGGCTCGCCGCCGCCCGGCACGGCGTCCGCCTCGTCCTGCGCAACGCGAGCGGCCCGCTGCGCGAACTGCTCGCGTTCAGCGGGCTGGCCGCCGTCCTGCCCGCCGGGGAGGACGCGTCACTCCCCGGCGGGCAGCCGGGGCGGCAGACCGAAGAGCGGGAAGAGCACGTCGGTGTCGAGGAAGTTGGTGAGCCCCGTGATCCGGCCCCCTGAGACCTCCGGCACGATCAGCGACCACGGCTCGTGCCCGCCCTCCGGGCTCGGCCGGTACTGGCCGAACGCCGGACCGCCGTTGGCCTCCACCGGCAGCAGCCGCGAGCCCCGGCAGCCGATCCCCGGGCCGAGCATCCACTCCCGGATGTCCGCGTGCCCCGTGAGCCACAGCGAGAACGGCGGCATGTTGAGCGTGACGTCCTCGTGCAGCAGCGCCGCCAGACCGTCCATGTCGTACGCCTCGAAGGCGGTGACGTACCGGGCCAGCAGCGCCCGGTGGTCCTCGTCCAGCTCCGGGGCCGGCCGGGCCGCGGCGGGGTCGGCGGCGAGCGCGGCCCGGGCCCGCTGGAGCGCGCTGTTCACCGAGGCGACCGTGACGCCGAGCAGTTCGGCCACCTCGCCGGCCCGCCAGCCCAGCACCTCGCGCAGGATGAGCACCGCCCGCTGCCGGGGCGCCAGCCGCTGGAGCGCGGCGACCAGCGCCAGCCGCACCGAGTCGCGCTGCGCGGCCACCTCGGCCGGGTCGGCCGTCTCCGGCAGCACCCGGCCGTCCGGCGCCGGGCCGACCCAGGTGACCTCGGGCAGCCGGGCGTCGGTGGCGGTGGCCACGGTGGACGGGCCGGCCAGGTCCATCGGCCGGGCCCGGGCGTTGCGGCCGTTCAGCGCGTCCAGGCAGACGTTGGTGGCGATCCGGTAGAGCCAGGAGCGCAGCGCGGCGCGGCCCTCGAAGCCCTTGTGGCCGCGCCAGGCGCGGACCATGGTGTCCTGCACCGCGTCCTCGGCCTCGAAGACCGAGCCGAGCATGCGGTAGCAGTACCCGGTCAGTTCCGTCCGGTACCGCTCCAGCTGGAGCTCGACCGGCTCCTCCGTCACCAGCCCGGTCATCGCCGTGCCCCCGTTCCCGCCGCCCCGCCGTCGCTTCCGATCGCACGCAACGTACCGCAGCCCACCGACAGCGCCGCTCCGGCCGCGGTCCCGGCCCGGGACCACGGC
>NZ_JBHJRC010000341.1:0-8455 GCF_042261735.1 Kitasatospora sp. NPDC056327
CCCCCTTACGAAGGGGGTGCCGCCCGGCGGCGGGGCCGCGGTGGGGCTCAGCCCTGCTGCGGGCCCTGCGGCTGCGGGTACGGCGCGGCGGGCGGGACCGGCGCGGCCGGGGCTGCCTGGCCGGCCGGCTGGTACGGCGAGGCCTGCGGGTACGCGGCCTGCTGCGGGTACTGGGCCTGCTGGGGCGCCTGCTGCGGGTACGGAGTGCCCTGCGGGTACTGGGAGTCGGGCTGGTACGGCGAGGCGGCCGGGACCGGCGGCACGGCCGGCGCCTCGGAGCGCGAGACCAGGGCCTTCACCGCGTTGACTATCAGCGCCGCCGGGAGGATGAACGCCTTGAAGAACAGCGTGTACGTGCCGCCCTCGAAGACGAACGCCAGGTAGTACGCGTACCCGGTGAAGCCCAGGCCGACGAGCACGTTGAGGATGCGCCAGCCGACCTTCAGGCCGCCGAGGTTGACGGCGCCGATGACCAGCAGCGCGATGCCGCTGACGGCGAGCAGGACGACGTACCAGGAGAAGAGCGGGTCGACGTCGAAGTCGAGGTTCACGAGGATTCCTGTGGTTCCGGTGGGACGAGCGGGCGCGCACGGAGCGGCCGGTGGGGACGAGTGCGCACAGTACTGGAGCCCACCGACATCCGTCCTCACGATTTCGTCACGGTGTCATCGCCGAATCCGCCCGGCGAACCTCCCTTCCACCCCTTGAAATCCACTCAGGAAGCGTCAGCGCGTTCGGATATGATGCCGCCGTCGCTGGTGGTTGGGGGGCGAAGCAGCGACCCGGGTGAGAGTCCCGGAGCGGCCCCCCACCTCGGCGAACCGCCTGCTGCCGGGTTCGCCGGGTTCGCCCGCCTTCCTCCCGTGAGGTCCACCTTGCGTACTCCGCACCGCAGATCCCTCGCCATCGCCGCCGCCGCCACCCTGGTCTCGGGCGCGGCCCTGACGGCCGCCGCCCCCGGCGCGTCCGCGCTGCCGCGCTCCGGCGGGGCCACCGGCACGGTGCGGCAGACCCTCAACCAGGGCAGCACCGCCCCGGCTCCGGGCGGCGGCCCGCAGACACCCTCCGGCCCCGTGACGACCACCCTCACCGGCCTGCCCGCGAGCCTGACCGCCGGCCAGGCCGCCGAGTTCACCGCGACCCTGCGCAACCACGCCGACCACGCCGTCGAGGTCACCACCGGCTTCACCGTCGCCAACGCCGGGTCCGGCATCCGCGAGACCCACCTCGGGCTCGACCACCAGGGCCCCGCCGGCGGCCAGTGGAAGCCCGCCACGCTGCTCCCGGGCGCCCGCACCGGCGCCACCTGGAACCTCGACACCTTCGCCACCCGGGTGAGTGTGCCCGCCGGGTCCGCCGTGACCTACCGGCTGCGGCTCGCCGTCACCGCCGACGCCCCCGCCGGCCGGGCCACCGCCGGCTTCCGCGCGGTCGTCTCCGACCCGACCCTGCCGCCGGAGACCCGGACCTCCGAGGCGAACAGCCCGCACCAGGAGTTCACCGTCGTCGCGGCCGGCCCCACCGGCGCGCCGACCTCCGCCCCCGCGCCCGGCGTGCCGTACCTCGGCCTGGACGCGGTGCCCGCCGTGCTCACCGCCGGCGGCGGGGCCGGGCCGTTCCGGCTGACGCTCGCCAACCGCAGCGGCAAGGACATCGCCTTCCTGCCCGAACTCACCCTCCGCGGCGGGGCGCTGCCCTCCGCCGCGGCGACCGGGCTGGAGTTCCAGACCCCCGACGGCGAGTGGCTCCCGGCCACCGCCGACGCCGGCCAGGCCGGCTCCGGCAGGCTGACGCTCACGCTGCGCACGGGGGACAAGGAGAGCTCCCTCGTACGGCTGCGCGACGGCGAGTCCCGGACGATCAACGTGCGGCTGGCGTTCACCCGGGACGCCCCGGCGGGCGTGCTGTCGCTGCAGTTCACCGGCACCAGCCTCCCGGCCGCCGGGGGCGGCGCGGGACTGGCGGCCACCAGTTCGGCGGTCGACGTCACGGTGACCGCCGCCCCGAGCACGCCGACCGCCGCCCCGAGCACGCCCGCGGGTGACGGCGGGGCCCCGGCCGCGCCCTCGACCGGCGCACCGAGCGCGACCGGGACCGGCGGCCCGGCCGTCGGCCTCGCCGCGGTCGGCCCGTCCCCGGACCCGAGCGGCACCCCGGCGGCCGTGCCGGCGGCGCGGACCACGCAGACACCGCCGAGCGAGCCCGCCGCCCCGGCGCCGGCCGTCACCGTGACCGTGGCGGCCCCGGTGCCCGCCGTCGACCTCGCGTCCACCGGTGGCTCCCCGACCAACACGCCGATGGCGATCACCGGGGCCACCGCGATCGCGATGGGCATCGGCACCCTGGTGGTGGCCCACCGCCGGCAGCGGACCCGCCCCGCGCCCGGCCGGCCCCGCCCGGCCGGAGGCCCGGCGGCCGACCCCGGAACCCCGCCCCACCGCCCCGCGGCGGGCCCGGCCTCCGGCCCCGCCCCGCGCTGACGGGAGACGGCCGCGGCCGCCCCTGCCCGGGCGGCCGCACGCCCGGCCGCGGCACCGCCGCTACGGTGATCACCGGCCCGCGCGGACCTCGCCCGGGCCCGGGGCGGACAGGGGTGGACGAAGGATGACCGACCACGAGGTGCTGCACGTGTTCTGCGGCCCGGACGGCGCGCACGGCAACGCGCTGGGCGTCGTCCGGAACGGCGCCGCCGTCCCCGCCCGGGCCGACCGCCAGGAGATCGCCCGGCGGCTGGGCTTCAGCGAGACGGTGTTCGTCGACGACCCGCGGCGCGGCGCCGTCGACATCTACACCCCCACCCTGCGGCTGCCGTTCGCCGGCCACCCGTGCGTCGGCACCGCCTGGCTGCTCGGCCTGCACCGCCTGGTCACCCCGGCGGGCACGGTCACCGTCCGGCACGACGGCGCGTTCACCCGGATCGCGGCGCCCGCGGCCTGGGCACCGCCGCGCACGCTGCGCCGGTACCGGTCCCCGGCCGAGGTGGACGCCCTGGCGGTGCCGCCGCCGGGCGAGTGGATCTACGCCTGGGCCTGGCAGGACGAGGCGGCGGGCACCGTACGGGCCCGCGCCTTCCCCGGCCGGGACGACGGCATCGACGAGGACGAGGCGACCGGCGCCGCCGCGATCCTGCTGACCGCCGGACTGGGCCGGGCGCTGACGATCACCCAGGGACGCGGTTCGCAGCTCGTCACCGGGATCACGGCCGACGGCCTGGTCGAGGTGGGCGGCCGGGTCCGCCGGGCGGACTGAGGGGAGCGGTGGAGGAGCCGCGGTTCGACGCGGCCGTCACCCGGGCCGGGGACCGCCGGATCGACGTCCACCGGGTGCTCCGTCGGAGCGGCCGGCTGAGCCTGTGGGAGGTCGGGTGCCAGCTGGACCGGCTTCCGGTCCGTGTCGACCGGGACCGCCTGGGCCGACGCCGGGCCGTGCGGGGCGGCCGGGTGGCCGTGGTGCCCGGCGAGCAGTGCCGAACCTCAGATCCGGTGGCCGGAGACCGGCTCCGGGTAGACGGCCGGGGCCGACGGCGCGGTCTGCGGCAGCGGGGCGGCCTGGGCGGCGGGGGCGGCGTGGGGAACCGGCTGAGCCGGGGCGGGCCCGGCGGCGCGGCGCAGCAGGAACGAGCGGCCGGCGGGGACCAGGGCGAGATGGGTGACCGCGACCCCGACGACGGCGAGCAGGATGTGGTCCACGTTGAGCACGTGGCCGGGGGTCCAGGAGGAGAGGAACTCCAGGGCGGTGGCGAGCAGGGCCGAGGCGCCGGTGGTGCGCAGGAACGACGGGAACCAGGGGGCCCCGAGGCGGCCCCCGGCGAGCGGGAGGAAGACGGCGAGCGGGGCGAGCAGGACCAGTTCACCGAGCACCTGGCCCGCGCTGGAGGAGCGGAGCGAGGCCAGTGGCGTCAGGTTGGCGTCGTAGACCCAGGTCACCGGCAGTGGTCTCAGCACCATCCAGCCCACCAGCACCAGGTGGAGGGTGAGGCCGATCAGGCCCACCACCCGTAGTGGACGCTGGGAACGCTGGACGGCCGTCGCCCGTCCGGTCTCGGTCCGCACGCCGGCACGCTCCTCGCGTGTCCTGGTGCCATCTCGCTGCACGGGGGATAGGACGTGCACCGGCGGCGCGACGGTTCCATACCCGGTGTGAACTTCGGGTCGCACGCCGGGGGTACGCCGTGCAAGGAGGGGCGGCCGCCGGGTGAACGCGCCGCTCTCCGCCCCGTCGCCCGGCGAACGCGCCGCCCCGGCCTCGCGGGCCCGGCGGCGACCGCCCGGCGTGATCCGAAGGAGCGGACCTAGCGGCAGGGTTCCGTGCTCGGGGCGCTGGGCGAGGGCAGCGCGCCGAACACGTTGTCGGCCTGCCCCGTCGGAGCGGCGGGCGACACCACGGCGGGCGACGCCGCGGGCGACGGCGGCGGGCCGGGCCGCGACGAGCCGGGCGCAACGCCCGCGCCAGGGGCGGCCTGCACCGGCGCGGCGCGCGTGGAAGCAGCGTGCGCCGAAGCCTGCGCGCCCCCTGTCGATCCGCCCACCGCACCTCCCGCCGAACCGGCGGCCGGGGACGGCGAGGCCGGTGCGGTCGGTATCCGCGGCACCGTCGGGCAGGCGGTCCGGCTGGCCGGCGCGCCCGCGTCCACCGGAACGGCGGTCGGGCGGATGCCGCAGCCGGCGGTCAGCACGGCCAGCCCCAGCAGCGCGGCGGCGGCGAACGGGCGGCGGGTCACTGGGCACTCTCCTCGGGGGCGGCGTCGGCCGGTGGCGGTGGCGGCGGCGCCAGCGGCAGGGTCAGCGTGAACACCGCGCCCGTGTCGCCGTTCGCGGCCGTGATGGTCCCCCCGTGGATCTGCGCGTTGGCCATCGCGATGGACAGGCCGAGACCGCTGCCCTCCGAACGCGCCCGCCCCTTGTCGGCCTTGTAGAACCGGTCGAAGACGTGCGGCAGCACGTCCTCCGGGATGCCCGGACCGCTGTCCGACACCTCGACGACCACGCTGTCCCCCTCCTCCCGCACCCGCACCCGCACCGGCGAGCCGCCGTGCTTCAGCGCGTTGCCGATCAGGTTGGCGAGGACGACGTCCAGCCGGCGCGGGTCGACCACCGCCAGCACCCCGCGCGGCGCGTCCACCTCCACCGCGTCGTACCAGGCCCGGCCGTCGATGCAGGACATGATCAGGTCGGCGATGTCCACCTCGTCGGCGACCAGCCTGGCCGTGCCGGCGTCGAAGCGGGTCACCTCCATGAGGTTCTCCACCAGGTCCGACAGCCGGCGGGTCTCGCTGACCACCAGCCGCACCGCCGGCTCGATCATCGGGTCCAGCGACTCCGCCTCGTCCTCCAGGATGTCCGTCACGGCGGTCATCGCGGTCAGCGGCGTGCGCAGCTCGTGCGACATGTCGGCGACGAACCGCCGGCTCTGCGCCTCGCGCGCGCTCAGCTCCTCGACCTGCTCGTGCAGCGACTCCGCCGTCCGGTTGAAGGTCCTTGCCAGGTCGGCCAGTTCGTCCGAACCCTCGACCTCCAGCCGGGTGTCCAGATGCCCCTCGCCGAGGCGCCGCGCCGCGTCACCGAGCCGCCGCACCGGGCGCAGCACGGTCGCCGACGCCGCCTGCGCGAGCAGCGCCGAGCCGATCAGCGCCAGCAGGGTGGCGATCGCCAGCGACCAGCCGAGCGTGTTGAGGTCGGCCCGCTCGTTCTCCAGCGACTTGAACATGTACGCCGTCGGGCCGGTCGGCACCACCCTGGTGCCGCCGATCACGAACGGCCGGCCGTCGAGGTTCTGCCGCTGCCAGTAGAGGTGGTACGTGTACGGGTTGGAGTCGGTGATCTCGCGCGGCTTGCCGACCGCGGTCTGCAGCGGCGTCGGCACGCTGGCGAGCGTGTACAGCGCCGCGCTGGAGGAGGCGATGCAGTCCGGCAGCGCCGGGTCCGTCACCACCACGTCGTAACTGAGCCCGGAGCCGGCCACGGTGCTCGCCAGCGTGTTCAGGTCCTCGCAGGTGGCGTTCAGCGGCAGGTTCGACACGTTGCGGCTGAGCGAGAGCCGGAAGTCGTTGAGCGCGGTGTCCTGCGCACGCTTGAGCACCGCGTCGCGGTTCAGCCAGTACGCGATGCCGGAGGCCGAGACGGCGGTGAGCAGCGCGACCGCGGCGAACACCGCGATCAGCCGTACGCGCAGCGAGCGCAGCCGTCGCCACGGGCCGGAGGAGAACCGGGCCGTCGTCTGATGGTCAGTCACGGAAACCTGTCGTTGCGGAAGTTCAGCGCGCGCGGCGGGGCGTCGCCGGCGCCGGACGGGGGCGGCCGGTCAGGCCGGCGGGTCCAGCCGGTAGCCGACGCCGCGCACCGTGCGGATCAGCGTCGGCGCCGAGGGCACGTCCTCGACCTTGGCCCGCAGCCGCTGCACGCAGGCGTCCACCAGCCGGGAGTCGCCCAGGTAGTCGTGCTCCCAGACCAGCCGCAGCAGCTGCTGGCGCGACAGCGCCTGCCCGGGCCGCCGGCTGAGCTCCAGCAGCAGCCGCAGCTCGGTCGGGGTGAGCTGGAGGTCCGCGCCGTCCTTGGTGACCGTCATCGCCGCCCGGTCGATCACCACGCTGCCGTAGACGGAGGAGTCCGAGCTCTCCCGCTCGCCGCGCCGCAGCACGGCCCGGATCCGGGCGTCCAGCACCCGCGGCTGCACCGGCTTGACCACGTAGTCGTCCGCGCCCGACTCCAGACCGACCACCACGTCGATGTCGTCGGAGCGGGCGGTCAGCAGGATGATCGGCAGCTGGTCGGTGCGGCGGATCCGGCGGCACACCTCGAAGCCGTCGATTCCGGGCAGCATCACGTCCAGCACGATGAGGTCCGGCCGCTGCTCCTTGAAGAGCCTCAGACCGTCCTCGCCGGAGGCGGCGGTGGCCACACGGTGGCCCTGGCGGGTGAGGGCGAGTTCGAGGCCGGTGCGGATGGCGTCGTCGTCCTCGATCAGAAGGAGGAAAGGCACGGCCTCATTCTGGCTCACCCGGAGCGGCGAATCACCCCCCACCACCCGCCCGGCGCCCGCGCGGGGCCCGCTCCGGCGGCTCCGCACCGCCCGCGCGGGAACCGGAACGCCCGCCGCCGGCGTCCGTCAACGGCGGAAGCGCGCACGGGACGAAAGACCCGGCCCTGTGACAGCCCTGTGACAGTCGACGGACAGCGCCATCACAACCGGCGGGCAGGATTTTCGATGTCGCCGCAGGACAGCGGGCCCGAGGGCCCCTCCGGGCGGCGGCAAGGGAACCGCTCGAACCGACCAAGGGGGCGCACGTGAACGCCACGCTTCAGACCCGGACCAACCCGGCTGTCCGCACCGCGCGTTCAACGGCCACCACCTTCGGCGTCCGGTACGAGAACGGGACCGACGAGACCTCCGGTGCCGTGATCGCGCGGGGGTGCGCGCACAGCACCGGCGGAAACACCGGCGCCCGCCGGGTGAGCGGCGGGAGCAGGACGGGGGAGCTGCACGGGATCGGCCGCCGGGGGAACGCGGCCGACTCCGCCGGCACCCTGACGCTGCGGGGGATCCTCCCCGTCCGCGTCGAGAGCAAGGACGCCCAGGGGGGCAACCGGGTCGCCGGGGGGATCGGCGGAACCGGCCTGCGGAAGGCCGACGCGGGGGAGTCGGCCGGCCGCGAGGCCGCCGGTGCGACGCTGCTGCGGCTGAGCCCCGTGCCGGCCCGCACCGCCGGAGCGGCGCCGGCCGGGACGCCGGACGAGCGTCCCGCCGTCGCCGAGGACCACGTCACCGAGTTCACCGCGTACGTGCGCGAGCGCCGCGCCTCCCTGTACGCCACCGCCTACCACCTCACCGGCGACCGCTACGAGGCCGAGGACCTGCTGCAGAGCGCGCTCTTCAGCACCTACCGCGCCTGGGGCCGGATCACCGACAAGGCCGCGGTCGGGGGCTACCTCCGCCGCACCATGACCAACCTGCACATCTCCGCCTGGCGGCGCCGCAAGGTCAACGAGTACCCGACCGAGGAGCTGCCGGAGACGGTCGGCGACACCGACGCGATGGGCGGCACCGAGCTGCGCGCCGTGCTCTGGCAGGCGCTGGCCAAGCTGCCGGAGAACCAGCGCACCATGCTGGTGCTCCGCTACTACGAGGGCAAGACCGACCCGGAGATCGCCGACGTGCTCGGCATCAGCGTGGGCACGGTGAAGAGCAGCATCTGGCGCGCCCTGCGCCGGCTGCGCGACGACGAGCAGCTGAACACCTCGGGCGACACCGTCCGTGCCTTCGGCGAGCTGGTCGCGTAACAGGGGAAGACGTGCCGGTCCGCCGTGGGGGTGGGACCGGACGGAGGCTCCCGTCGGGGGACGGGTAGCAGGACGGACGCGGAACGGATGGCGCCGGCTCGGGGGAGCGGCGGCACCGGGGGGAGACGCGGCCGTCCGGGGAAGGCGGCGGGACCGGTGCGGGGGAGACGCACCGGTCC
>NZ_JBHJRC010000342.1:0-8447 GCF_042261735.1 Kitasatospora sp. NPDC056327
GTGACCGGCCCGGGCCCTCGTCCGGGCCCCGGTGCCGGTGCGGGGCCGCCGGGGGCTTAGGGAGCGCCGCCCGGGACGCCGGACGGCCGGGGGACGGCCGACGCGCACCATGACCGGCCGCCCGCCCGGCCCCGTCCCCCCGCCGGGGGACGGCCGCCCCCGCCGTTGGAGGGGGGCGCGGCGGATCGTGCGGGCCGCCGGCACAAAGATGGGGGCCGGTCCCCCATGCCCCGGCGGGTGGGGTGACGACAGGATCAACCCCGAGGGCGGCGTCTTCGACGGCAGCGCGGCCCTCTCCCGGCATCGGAGGTGCGGTGGTGGCAGAGACGGACGCCGTGCGCAGCAAGCGCCCCGACGGGGGCGCAGGACCGGTTCAGGGCCCGGTCGCAGCGGCGGTCCCCTCGGTCACACCGTTCCCGCACACTCCGGTGCCCGGCGACTTCCCCGCACCACGCACGGCGCCGGAGGCACCCCCGGCGCCCGAGGCACCACCCGCGGACTCCGCGCGGCCCGGGCCGCCGGACCCGCCCCGGCCCGACCCTTCGCCCTCACCCGCTGCCCGCTCCCACCCGGGCCGTCTCCGGTCCCCCCGTGCCGGTGGCCGGCCCTGGTGGGAGCGGGGCCTGACCCCGGGCCGGCCGGTCCCCGCGGCCCGCCCGGACTGGGCGGCGTTCACCGAGGCCGCCGTGGCCGCCGCGCCGCTGCGCCCCGTGGTGCCGCGCGCCGCCTACCCGGGCCTGAGCGGCTTCGCGCTCGTCCTGCAGCCGCTCGCCGACCGCGCCCAGGTCCGGCTGCTGACCGCGTTCTCGGCCGCCGTGCACGCCGACGGCCGGCTGGGCCGGATCGACCTGACGGCGCTGCGCGCCGAGTTCACCGCGCGCCTCACCGAGCGGCTGGCCCGGATCGCCGCGCGCACCCTCGTCCTGGAGCTCCACACCGCCCGGGCCGCCGGACGGCTGGCCGGCGGCACCCCGCAGGAACGGTTCCGCTCCTTCCTCGCGCTCACCGCCCGCCGTGAGGGCCTGGCCGCGCTGCTGCGCGCGTACCCGGTACTGGCCCGGCTGCTCTCCCGCGCCTGCCTGGACGCCGCCGACGCACTGGCCGAGCTGCTCGACCGCTTCAGCGCGGACCGGACCCTGCTGGTCGCCGGGCTGCTTCGCGGCCGCGACCCGGGCGCGCTGCTCGCCGTCGCCACCGACGCCGGCGACCGCCACCGGCACGGCAGGGCCGTCGCCGTGCTGCACTTCGCCAACGGCAGCGCCGTCGTCCACCGGCCCCGGCCGCCCGCCGCGCACCGGCACTTCAACGCACTGCTCGGCTGGTACGGCGGCCGGGACGGGGTGCCCCGGCTGCGCGCGCTCGGCCTCCTCGACCGGGGCGGCCACGGCTGGACCGAGTACGCCGAGGCCCGGCCCTGCCTGACCCGCTACGACGTCGACCGCTTCTACCGGCGCCAGGGCGCGCTGCTCGCCCTGCTGCACGTCCTGGACGGCACCGACCTGCACTTCGAGAACCTGGTCGCCTGCGGGGACCACCCGGTCCTGGTGGACGTCGAGACCCTGTTCCACCCGCCGGCCGGGCCGCCCGGCGCCACCGGGGACCCTGCGGCCCGCGCGCTGGCCGAGTCCGTCCACCGGGTCGGCCTGCTGCCGCAGCTGCTGATCGGCGACGACGGCGCGGTGGACGTCTCCGGCATCGGCGGCGGCTGCTCGGCCCGCCGGCTCTCCCCGGTCGACGGCGTGGACTGGTCGGGCGCGGGCACCGACGAGATGCGGCTGGTGCGCCGCCCCCGCCCGTTCGGCGAGGCGCACAACCGGCCCCGGCTGGGCGGCGCGCCGGTCGAACCGGCCGAGCACACCGGGGCGCTGGTGGACGGCTTCCGCGCCGGCTACGCCGTGCTCGCGGCCGGGCGGGACGAACTCACCGGCCCGCACGGGCTGCTGCGCGCCTTCGCCGACGCCGAGGTGCGGGTGGTGCCGCGGGCCACCCGGGTCTACGCCCGGCTGCTGGACGAGTCCACCCATCCGGACGTGCTGCGCGAGGCGGGCGCCCGGCAGGCCGTCCTCGACCTGCTGCGCACCGACGCCGTCGACGACCCGGGCCGCCCCGGGCTGGCCGGGCACGAGATCGCCGACCTGTGGACCGGCGACGTCCCGTACTTCTCCACCCGGCCCGGCAGCCGCGACCTGTGGACCTCCGACGGCCGCCGGCTGCCCGACGAGCTGGCCGAACCGGGACTGGCCCGGGTCGAGGCCAAGCTCGCGGCGCTCAGCGGCGTCGACCGCAAGGACCAGGAGTGGATCGTCCGGGCCGCCATGGCCGGGGCCGCCGGGACCCCCGCGCACCGGCCCGGCCGGCCGGGCCCGGAGAACGTCTGGGCCACCGCCCCCGAACCCGAACGGCTGCTGGCCGCCGCCCGGGGCCTGGGCGACCAGCTCGTCGCCGCCGCCTACCAGGACCGCGCCCGCACCAACTGGCTCGGACTGGAACTGCTCGCCGACCGCTACTGGCGGGTCCGGCCGCTCGGCGCCGACCTGGCCGGCGGCTACACCGGCACCGCGCTGTTCCTCGGCCAGCTCGCGGCGCTCACCGGGACCGGGCGCTACGCCGAGGTCGCCCGCCGGGCCCTGGCGCCCGTGCCGGGGCTGCTGGACGCGCTCGCCGCCCACCCCGACCACCCCGCGGCCGTGGGCTCCGGCGGCTTCGCCGGACTCGGCGGCATCACCTACGCGCTCACCGAACTCGCCCGGCTGCTGGACGACCCGCCGATCGCCTCGTGGGCCGCCCGCGCGGCGGCGCTCACGGCGGCCGCGGCCGGGACCGAGGACGACCCCGGCGTGCACAGCGGCACCGCCGGGGGGCTCGCCGCGCTGCTCGCCGTGCACGCGGCCGGCTCCGGCGGGCCCGGCGCCGGCACGGCCGCCGGGGAGGCGCTGACCGCCGCCGCGCACTGCGCCGCCCGGCTCGCCGCGCACCCCGCCCCCGCCGCGGCCGGCTTCGCCCACGGCTCGGCCGGCATCGGCTGGGCCCTGCTGCGCTACGCCGGGACCGTCGGCGAGCCCCCCGAGGGCCCGCACCACCGGGCCGGGCTGGCCGCCCTGCACGCCGCCACCACGGTCCGCTCCCGCGAGGGCTCCTGGTGCCGCGGCCGGCCCGGCGTGGCGCTCGCCGTCGCCGACAGCCCGCTCGCGCTCGCCGACCGCCGGCTCGCCGACTGGGCCCAGCGGGCCGTGCGGAACACCTCGCGCGCCGCACCGCTCGGCGACCACAGCCTGTGCCACGGCGAACTGGGCGTCCTGGAGCTGCTCGGACGGCACGGTCCCGCCGCCGGACGCACCCCGTGGGTCCGGCGGGCCGGGGCGCTGCTCGCCGCGGTCGACCAGGACGGCGCGCGCTCCGGCACCCCCGACCACGTCCCCCACCCGGGGCTGCTCACCGGCCTGGCCGGGATCGGCCACGGACTGCTGCGCCTCGGCTTCCCCGAGCAGGTGCCGCCCGCCCTGCTGCTGCGCCCCCGGCTCCCGGCGGCGGCCCGCGCCACCGCGCCCCACCGGGGCCCGGGCGGTGCGCCGGGGCCCGGCCGCGCCCCGGCCGCCGTGGTCCTCGCACCGGCCCCGGCCGGACCGGTCGCCCCGCGCACGGTCGGTGGACCGCGCGCGGGCGCCGGGCCGCGCAGTCCGGCCGCGCGCGGCTGACCGCCCGGGCGGGCCCGCCGCGCACCCGATGCCCCCGCACGCCCCCACGCACGCCCGGCCGCGCCCCCACGCCCCCGCGGGCGTCCCGCACCACCCGTCCCGTCCGTCCCGACCGAACCGGCGCCACCCGCAGCGCGTCCTCTCTCCCCCCGAACGCCCGGCGCACCGGAGGTCTGGGACCCTGGAGCACCGGGCCGACGGACCGTCAGGCCGCCGGACCGACCGCCCATCACGACCGACCACGAACGGAGCACCGCCCCATGCACAGCCACGACGAGCGGCTCACCCAGCCGCAAACCGCCGCCCGACCCGGCGAGCCGGCCGACCACCCGGCCGGCGAGATCCGCCTGCGCCCGGGGAGCGGCCTCGGCCTGCGCTCCCGGCTGCTCGCCGGCACCGGCGGTGCCATCCCGCCGATCGTCGAGTTCCCGACCATGACCACGCCCTTCTGAGACCGGCCCGCCCCACCGCACCGCCCCCGGCCCCGAACGGCCGGAGCGTCCGCCGCCGAGGAACGGGCAGCCCCTCGGCGGCGGGCCGAACGGGCGGCCTCCTCCGGTGCCTCCGGCCCCGGCACCACGGCTCCGGGGCCCGCGCCCCGTCGGCCCGTGGGGCAGCCGGCTCCGCCCCGCGCCACCCCGCGCCGCGCCCCGTGGGCCGGTCCCGCCGGCCGCGGACTCCGCATGTGGTCGTACCGTAACCACCCGGCGGCGGCACCGTGCGTGCTTCGTGACCGATTCACCACCCTTCTGAACGGATTCCCCGTCAAGTAGCCTGCGGCCATGCGGACCACGTCGTCGATCACCGTCGGCCGCGCCTCCGAGCTCGGGATGCTCGGCGGCGCGCTCGCCGCCGCCCGGCAGCGGGGCGGCGGGGCGGTCTTCCTGCTCGGCGAGGCCGGGATCGGCAAGTCCCGGCTGGCCGGCGAGTGCGCCTACCAGGCCTACGGGCTCGGCCTGCCGGTGCTGCGCGGCCGCGGCAGCTCGACCGGAACGGTGACGCCGTTCCGCCCGCTGATCGAGGCGCTCTCCTCCCGGTTCCGCGCCGCCGGTCCGCCCACCGACACCGAACTCGCCCCCTACCGGCCCGCGTTGGCGCGGCTCGTCCCCGAGTGGCGGGACGCCCCCGCGGCGGCCGGAGCGGGCGTCTACCCGGAGACCGTGGTCGAACTCGCCGAGGCGCTGCTGCGGCTGCTCGCGGTGCTCGGCCGCGACCAGGGCTGCGTGCTGCTGCTGGAGGACCTGCACGACACCGACGCGGAGACCGTCGCCGTCCTGGAGTACCTGGTCGACAACCTGGCCGGCCTGCCGGTGCTGCTGCTCGCCACCCTGCGCGCCGAACCCGGCCCCGCGCTCGACCTGGTGCGGGCCGCCGAACGCCGCCGCGCCGCCACCGTCACCGAGCTGCGGCCGCTGCCGCCCGCCGAGGTGGCCGCGCTGGCCGCGGCGATCCTGGAGGGCGAGGCCGCCGACCTGCCGGTCGCGCTGGTCGAGCACCTCGCCGGGCGCGGCGACGGCTGCCCGTACCTGGTCGAGGAACTGCTCGCCGACCTGCTGGACTCCGGGGCGCTGCGCCGGGCCGACGACGGCCGCTGGAGGCTGGCCGACGACTCGCGCCCCGGGGTGCCCAGCACCATCGTCCGCAGCTGGGGCCGCCGGATCGACCAGCTCGACCCACAGGTGCGGGATCTGCTGCTAACGGCGGCGACCCTGGGCAGCCGCTTCTCGGTGACCACCGTCCAGCTGATCACCGGCTACGACGACCGGACCCTGTTCAGTCACCTGCGCTCGGCCTCCGAGGCCAATGTGATCGTGCCGGACGGCGCCGCCCCGGACCGCTACGCGTTCCGGCACGCCCTGACCGCCGACGCCGTGACGGCCGCCCTGGCACCCGCCGAACGCGTCGCGCTGGCCCGCCGGGCGGCCCGTGCCATCGTCCGGGCCGACCCCGAACTCGCCGACGAGCGGCGCCAGCTGGTCGCCTCGCTGCTGCTCGCGAGCGGCGACCGCGCGGGCGCGGCGGTGCACTTCGCGGAGGCCGGTCGGCGGGTCCTGGAGGCCGGGGCCGCCGGCTCCGCGGTGGTCCTGCTGGAGCGGGCGCACGAACTCGCCGGGGACTCCGAACGGGCCGGTGTCACCGAGCAGTTGCTGCCCGCCCTGGCCGAGTCCGGGCAGCTGGACCGGGCCTTCGCGCTGGTCCGCACCCTGCCGCCGGTGCCGCCACCGCCACCACCGCCGCCGGGCGCGGCCCCGGAGCGGGGACCCTGCCCCGCCCCGGCGGTCGGGCGCCGGATCGAGCTGCACACCCGGCTGGCCTGGGCGGCGGTGATGGCCGAGCGCGGCGCCGACGCGGCCGCCCAGGTGGCCGCCGTCCGGGCGCTCACCGCGGGCCGCCCGCGCCCCGAACAGGACGCCGCCCTGGCCGTGGTCGAGGGCCACCTCGCGCTGCTGCCGGGCGGCGCGCCGGCCGGCCCGGGCCCCGACGCGTCCGCCGACGGCACCGGCGGCACCGGGGCCGCCACCACCGCCGACCGGCTCGCCGAGGCCGAACGGCGTGCCCGCCGCGCCGCCGAGGTGGCCGAACGCGCCGGGCTCCCGGTCGTCGCCTGCCAGGCCTGGCAGTTGCTCGCCCTGCTCGCCCGCGAGCGCGGCTTCGACGCCGCCGACGCCTGCCTGGAACGGATGCTGGCCGTCGCCGAGACCCACGCCCTGCCGGTCTGGCGGGTCGAGGCGATGCTCCGGCTGGGCGCCAACGCCTTCATGCGCACCGGCGACGGCACCCGCCTCGAAGGCGCCCGGGAGGCCGCCGCCGGGCTGGGCGCCATCGTGCTCACCCAGACCCTCGACGGCCTGCTCGCGATGAACGCCGTGCTGCGCGGCGAGTGGCACACCGCCCGCGCGATCGTCGACCGCTGCCTGGACGCCACGGCCCGGCTGCACAACCTCGCCGCCCACCGCTACCTGCTGCTCTCCTCCGCCACCCTGGCCGCCCACCTGGGCCGCACCCGGGAGATGGAGCACGAGCTGGCCCGGTTCCGGCAGGCCGGCGGCGAGGAGTCCTTCCTCACCCCGCTGCGCTACGGGCTCTGCCGCGCCGTCGGCGCGCTGCTCGCCGAGGACCGCGCCGGGGCCCGCGCCGAACTGGCCTCCGGCCTGGCCTGGGAGGAGGAGCACCCGAGCGTGTTCTACCTGGCCGGACGGCACGGCCTGCACCCGCTGCTGGAGGTGGCCGAGGGCCGCTGGGGCCGTGCCGAGCTGAACCGGGCCACCGCCGCGCCCGCCGCCGAGCTGGCCTGGAACCACCAGTTCCTGCGGTTCGCGGACGCGGTGCTGCTGGGCCGCGAGGGCCGTGCCGCCGAGGCCGCCCGCGCGGTCGCGGCGGCCCGCCCGGCGGCCGCGTCCTTCCCGCTCGCGCACCACCTGGCGCTGCGGCTCACCGCCGAGGCCGCGCTCGCCGACGGCTGGGGCGAGCCGGTCGGCTGGCTGCGGACCGCCGAGGAGTACTTCCACCAGCTGGAGGTGCAGCCGGTGGCCGTCGCCTGCCGGACCCTGCTGCGCCGGGCCGGCGCGAGCGTCGCCCAGCACCGGGGCGGCCGCGACGCCGTCCCGGCGGGCCTGCGCAGCTGCGGGGTGACGGTCCGCGAGTACGAGGTGCTCGTCCTGCTCGCCGACCGCCCGGGCAACCAGGAGCTGGCCCGCAAGCTCTCCATCTCCCCCCGCACGGTGGAGAAGCACCTGGCGAACCTCCTCGCCAAGACCGGCCGCCCCGACCGCGCGGCGCTCTGCGCCCTGGCGTCCGAGCTCTGAGCCCCGGCGGCCCCGCCGCTACGGTGTCAGCCGGGCGATCTCGCCGATCTCCAGGGCTGCGTGGACCACGCCGTCCGCGGTGACGGCGATCCCGTGCGGCTCGGCGTCCCCGACCGGCAGCGGGTACCCGGTGCGGACGCCGCCGGGGGTGAGGGAGGCGATCGCGCCGGCCGCCCACTCGGTGAACCAGAGCCTGCCGTCGGGGCCCGCCGCGACGGCGTGCGGCCGGGCGGTGCGGTCGGGCAGCGGGTACTCGGTGACCTCGCCGTCCACGGTGATCCGGCCGACCTGGCCGGCGCCGATCTCGACGAACCAGAGCGCGCCGTCGCCGCCGCGGGCGATGCCGACCGGCGCGGCGGCCGCGGTGGGCAGCGGGTGCAGGGCGATCTCGCCGCCGACGGTGATCCGGCCGATCGCGTTCGCCTGGTTGAGGGTGAACCAGAGCGCGCCGTCCGGGCCCGCGGTGATCATCGACGGGAAGGCCCCGGTGACCGGGAGCGGGTACTCGGTGACCTCGCCGTCGACCGTGATCCGGCCGATCCGGTCCGCGTTGAGCTCGGTGAACCAGAGCGCCCCGTCCGGGCCCGCCGCGATCCCGAACGGCCCGCAGTCCGCGGTCGGCAGGCCGTACGAGCGGGCCTGCCCGTCGACCGTGATCCGGCCGATCCGGTGGTCCCGCATCCGGGTGAACCAGAGCGCGCCGTCGGGGCCCGCCGTGATCACCGAGGGCCCGCACCCGGGCGCGCCCAGCCCGTACCGGGCGACCGTGCCGTCGGCGGCCAGCCGCCCGACCTCCCCGGCGTGCACCAGGGTGAACCAGAGCGCCCCGTCCGCCCCGGCCGTCACCCCGTACGGTCCGGCCGCCCCGTCCGACACCACGATCCGCTCCACCGTCATGGACGCTTCCTCCCCGTTCTCCTGACCCGCCGTCCGGACCCGGCGCGAC
>NZ_JBHJRC010000343.1:0-8420 GCF_042261735.1 Kitasatospora sp. NPDC056327
GCGGTTGCGCACCGCCGACCCGGGGCCCTCTCTACGAATAAAACCCGCCCCGACCTGCGGTTACAGCACCTGCAGGTTCTTGCGCAGCTCGAAGGGGGTGACCTCGGAGCGGTACTCCTCCCACTCCTGCTTCTTGTTGCGCAGGAAGAAGTCGAAGACGTGCTCGCCGAGGGTCTCGGCGACCAGTTCGCTGCGCTGCATGAGGTCGATGGCCTCGCCGAGGTTCTGCGGCATCGGCTGGATGCCGAGGGCGCGGCGCTCGGCGTCGGTGAGGGCCCAGACGTCGTCGTCGGCGCCGGGCGGGAGCTCGTAGCCCTCCTCGATGCCCTTGAGGCCGGCCGCCAGGGTGACGGCGTAGGCGAGGTAGGGGTTGCAGCCGGTGTCGAGGGAGCGGACCTCGACCCGGGTGGAGCCCTGCTTGCCGGGCTTGTACATCGGGACGCGGATCAGCGCGGAGCGGTTGTTGTGGCCCCAGCAGATGTAGGACGGGGCCTCGCCGCCGGCGCCGGCGGTGCGCTGGGAGCCGCCCCAGATCCGCTTGTAGGAGTTCACCCACTGGTTGGTGACGGCGGCGGTCTCGGCGGCGTGGCGCAGCAGGCCGGCGATGAAGGAGCGGCCGACCTTGGAGAGCTGGTACTCGGCGCCGGACTCGTGGAAGGCGTTGCGGTCGCCCTCGAACAGCGAGAGGTGGGTGTGCATGCCCGAGCCGGGGTGGTCGGAGAACGGCTTCGGCATGAAGCTGGCGTGCACGCCCTGCTCCAGCGCGACCTCCTTCATGACCAGCCGGAAGGTCATGATGTTGTCGGCGGTGGAGAGCGCGTCCGCGTAGCGCAGGTCGATCTCCTGCTGGCCGGGGGCACCCTCGTGATGGGAGAACTCCACCGAGATGCCCATCGACTCCAGCATGGTGATCGCCTGGCGGCGGAAGTCGTGGCCCACCCCGCGCGGGGTGTGGTCGAAGTAGCCGGACTGGTCGGCGGGGATCGGCGGGGTGCCGTCGCCGGGCAGGTTCTTCAGCAGGAAGAACTCGATCTCGGGGTGGGTGTAGAAGGTGAAGCCCTGCGCCGAGGCCTTCTCCAGGGTGCGCTTCAGCACGAACCGCGGGTCGGCGTAGGAGGGCGAGCCGTCGGGCATCAGGATGTCGCAGAACATCCGGGCGGTACCCGGGGTCTCCGAGCGCCACGGGAGGATCTGGAAGGTGGTCGGGTCCGGCTTGGCGATCATGTCGGACTCGTAGACCCGGGCGAAGCCCTCGATCGCCGAGCCGTCGAAGCCGATGCCCTCCTCGAAGGCCTGCTCCAGTTCGGCCGGCGCCACCGCGACCGACTTCAGGAACCCCAGGACATCGGTGAACCACAGCCGGACGAACCGGATGTCACGCTCTTCGAGCGTCCGAAGCACGAACTCCTGCTGCTTGCCCATGGGGACAGTCTCACCTCTGCTCTTTACGCCCGTGTTACGCCCGGAACCCGCCCGGGGACGACTGTCCCCATCATGGCGGATCATCGCCCCGGGGGGCAGCGGAGCGCCCGCGGCGGCCCGCCCGGGGACCCCGGCCGAGACATCTCGTCAGATAGACGATTAGACTCGGTGGCATGCCCAATCTCCGTCTCGCCCTCTGCCAGACCGACCCGTGGGTCGGTGACATCGCACGCAACAGCGATGAGGTGGTGCACTGGACCAGGCAGGCCGCCGAGGCCGGTGCCCAGCTGGTCGCGTTCCCCGAGATGGCCCTGACCGGGTACCCGGTCGAGGACCTCGCGCTGCGCCGCTCCTTCGTCGACGCGTCGCGGGCCGGGCTGGTCGAGCTGGCCGGGCGGCTCGCCGCCGAGGGACTCGGCGAGACGCCCGTCGTGGTCGGCTACCTCGGCCGTTCCGAGCAGGCCTCGCCGCGGTTCGGCCGCCCGGCCGGCTCCCCGCAGAACTGCGCCGCCGTGCTGTTCCGGGGCGAGGTGGTCACCCGGTTCGCCAAGCACCACCTGCCGAACTACGGCGTCTTCGACGAGTACCGCTGGTTCGTCCCCGGCGACCAGCTGCCGGTGGTGCGGCTGAACGGGGTGGACGTCGCGCTGGCGATCTGCGAGGACATCTGGCAGGACGGCGGCCGGGTGACCGCCGCGCGCGAGGCCGAGGCCGGTCTGCTGCTGGTGATCAACGGCTCGCCGTACGAGCGGAACAAGGACGACGCCCGGCTGGAGCTGGTCCGCCGCCGGGCCGCCGAGGCGGGCTGCGCGCTCGCGTACGTCAACATGGTCGGCGGCCAGGACGAGCTGGTCTTCGACGGCGACTCGATCGTGGTCGCCCCGGACGGCGAGGTGCTGGCCCGCTCGCCGCAGTTCGAGGAGCACCTGCTGGTGCTGGACCTCGACCTGCCGGCCGCCAGCAGCGACCGCACGGACGGGCTGCTGCTCGCCGACGGCCTGCACCTGGTCCGCACCGGGCTGGGCGGCGAGCCGGTCCCGGCCCCGGCCGAGCCGCTGCGGGCGGCCGTCGCGCCGCGGATCGGCGACGAGGCCGAGATCTGGTCGGCGCTGGTCTCCGGCACCCGGGCGTACGTGCGCAAGAACGGCTTCCGCTCGGTGCTGATCGGCCTGTCCGGCGGCATCGACTCGGCCGTGGTGGCCGCCCTGGCGGTGGACGCGATCGGCGCCGAGAACGTGTACTGCGTCTCGATGCCGAGCCGCTACTCCTCGCAGCACTCCCGGGACGACGCGGCCGAGCTGGCCCGGCGCACCGGGCTGCACTTCCGCACGGTGTCGATCGCCCCGATGTTCGACGCCTACCTGGGCGCGACCGAGCTGACCGGCCTCGCGGAGGAGAACCTGCAGTCCCGGCTGCGCGGCACCCTGCTGATGGCGATCTCCAACCAGGAGGGACACATCGTCCTGGCGCCCGGCAACAAGAGCGAGCTGGCGGTCGGCTACTCGACCCTGTACGGCGACTCGGTCGGCGCCTACGGCCCGATCAAGGACGTCTACAAGTCGCTGATCTTCCAGCTGGCCCGCTGGCGCAACGAGGAGGCCGGGCGGCGCGGCGAGGTGCCGCCGATCCCGGAGAACACGATCAGCAAGCCGCCGTCCGCCGAGCTGCGGCCGGACCAGAAGGACACCGACTCGCTGCCCGACTACGACCTGCTGGACACCGTCCTCGACCTGTACGTCGAGGGCGACCAGGGCCGGGACGCGATCGTGGCGGCCGGCTTCGACCCGGCCGTGGTGGACCGGGTGGTGCGGCTGGTGGACACCGCCGAGTACAAGCGGCGGCAGTACCCGCCGGGCCCCAAGATCTCGGTCAAGGGCTTCGGCCGGGACCGCCGGCTGCCGATCACCAACCGGTGGCGCCGGGGCTGACCCGCCGGCCCACGACCCGGTGCCGGCGGGGTCACCGTGGCACCGGGTCACCCGTGGCGCGGGGTCACCCGCCGGCACCGGGTCACTCGTAGCGGTAGGTGGCGGCCACCGCGAGGTGGTCGCTGCCGTCCCGCTCCAGGGTCCGCGAGTCGGTGGGCCGCAGTCCGCCCTTGCTCAGGATCTGGTCGATCCGGGCCATCGGGAAGGACGCCGGCCAGCTGAAGCCGAAGCCGTCGCCGGCCGCGCCCTGGGCGGAGCGCATCTGCGAGGTGACCGGGGCCAGGCTGCGGTCGTTCATGGTGCCGTTGAGGTCGCCGAGCAGCAGCACCCGCTTCAGCGGCTCGGCCTCGATGGCGTCGCCGAGCGCCTGGGCGCTGACGTCCCGCTGGTTGACGGTGAAGCCGCCCCCGGCCCGGAGCCGGACCGACGGCAGGTGTGCGACGTACACCGCGAGCGGGCCCTTCGGGGTCTCGACCCGGGCCCGGAACGCCCTGGCCCAGCCCATCTTGATGTCCACCTCGGAGACCTCGTCGAGCGGGTACGTGGACCAGAGGCCGACGGTGCCCTCCACCGCGTGGTACGGGTAGCTGTCGGCCAGTCCGGACTCGTAGGCGCGCAGCGGCCGGCCGGCCAGCTCCTGGAGGGCGACGATCTGCGCGCCGGAGCGCTCCAGCAGCCGGACGGTGGCCTCCGGGTCCTCGTTGAGGGCGGCCACGTTGTGGCTGACCACCGTGAAGTCGCCGGTGCCGCCGCTCTTGTCGGTGAGCAGGCCGCCGAACATGTTGCCCCAGATCACCACCGGCACCAGCAGCGCGAGCAGCGCGGTGGCGGAGCGGCGCAGCAGGGCCGGCACGAGCAGGACCGGCAGGGCCAGGCCCAGCCAGGGCAGGAAGGTCTCCAGCAGGCTGCCGAGGTTGCCGCGGCTGTTGGGCACCTCGGCGTGGAAGGCCAGCACGGCGCCGGTGAGCAGGGCCAGGACGGCGATCAGCAGGCCGCGCCGCCAGGTGGTGCTGCCGCGGGCGTCCCGGCCCCAGCCGCGCACCCCGAGGAAGCGGGCCGCCGGGCGCCGGGCGGGTTCCGGGTCGCCGGCCTCCGCCGTCGAGACCCGGTCCGCCCTGTCCGCCTGCGCCATGCCGTGGCTCCCGTCGTTCACGCCGTTCACGCCGTCTGTCGTCCGAGGCCGGAGGGCCCGGCCGCCGACCTCCGGGCACGCCGGCGCCGGGCGGCGCAGGGCATGCCGGACCGCTGCCGGTTTGGTCGGATTTCCGGGCTCAGCCTATGCCGGGACAGACGTCCGGCCGGTGGACCGGGGTTCCGGCGTGGCCCGGTTGGTGAGCCAGGCCACTGCCCGGGCCCCGGAGCGGGGCCGGCGCCGCGGACCGGCCGGGACCTGGAGGAATGCCGGGACCGGCGGAGCGGACCGGCCGGGTGCGGCGGAGCGCCCGGGGCCGGGTCGGCCGCCCGGGGCCGGGTCGGCCGCCCGGGGCCGGGGCCGGGGCCGGCCCCGGCGGCGTCAGCGCAGGGCCGGCCCGGCGAGGCCGCCGAGGAGCGCGTCGACCATCCGCCCGGCCAGCTGGGGGTCGTCCAGGTCGGAGTCGTCCCAGAGCACGCTGCGGGCGAGGATCGGACCGATCAGCAGGTCGCCGAGCAGTTCCTCGTCGAGGTCGGAGCGCAGCTCGCCCTCGGCGACGCCGCGGCGGATGACCTCGCGGGCGGCCTGCCGGCGCGGTGCGATCACCCGTTCGCGGTAGGCGGCGTGCAGCTCGGGCCAGCTGTGCATCTGACCGAGCGCCGCCTTGAGGACCCAGCGGGATCGCTTGGCCAGCCCGCGCTGGCGCATGTACTCGACCATCGCGACGAGGTCGCCGCGGATCGAGCCGGTGGACTCGGGCAGCGGCTCCTCCAGCCGGCTGACCATGTCGACCAGCAGGGCCTCCTTGTTGGGCCAGCGCCGGTAGATGGTGGCCTTGCCGACGCCGGCGGCGGTGGCGATGCCCTCGACGGTCAGCTCGGCCAGGCTCGCGCCGCCCGCCATCAGCTCCTCGACGGCGGCGAAGATCGCCTGCTCGGCGGCCTCGCTGCGGGGCCTGCCCCGGCGCGGGCCGCCGCAGGGCGACGCGGCCGTCGGCTCGGTCTTCATCTCGCAACTCCCGGTGGTGGGGCTCCCGCCCCCGCGGGGGGACGGGGGTCGCACGCGTTCGTGGGCCCTGTCACCGGTGGTCTCCCGGCGCCAGGGCCCCATTCTCGCTCAGCCGGACGCCGGTCAGGCGTCGGCGGGCGCCTTGCGCAGCGGCGCGCCCGCGGGCGCGGGACCGGGGCCGGCCGGGGCACCCGGCCCGGCCGGGCCGCCCGCCGGGACCCTGCCGGGCAGCAGGAACCAGGCCAGCAGGGCGCCGGCCGCGGTGATGCCGACGGAGAGCAGTGCCACCACGTGCATGGCGTGGACGAAGGCGTCGTTGGCCGGGCCGACGAGGTCCCGGCCCTGCTCGCCGAGCCGGGCGGCGACGGCCAGGGTGGCCTCCAGCGACTCGCCGGCCTTCTCCCGCAGCTCCCCGCCGGGCAGCTGCGCCAGCCGGTCGGAGATCCCGTCCCGGTAGACGGTGGAGAGCACCGCGCCGAGCACCGCGACCCCGAGCGAGCCGCCCACCTGGCGGAAGGTGTTGTTGACGGCCGAGCCGGCGCCCGCCTTCTCGCGGGGCAGCGAGCCCATGATCGCGACGGTGACCGGGGGCATGACGTGCGCCATGCCGGTGCCCATCAGCAGGCCGAGCACGACCAGCACCCAGATCGGGGTGGTGGGGTCCAGCAGCAGGTAGCCGAGGAAGCCGGCCGCGATGAACAGCATGCCGGCGGCACAGGTGGCGCGGACGCCGAAGCGGTCGACCACCAGCCGGGCGCGCGGGGCGAAGACCAGCTGGGCGACGGCCAGCGGCAGCATCAGCACGCCGGCCTCCAGCGCGCTGTAGCCGCGCACGCTCTGGGTGTAGAAGACACCGAAGAAGGAGACGCCCATCAGCGCGAAGAAGACCACGCCGACCACAATCACCGAGGCGCTGAACACCTTGTTGCGGAACCAGCCGACGTCCAGCGCGGGGTGCGCGGTGCGGCGCTCGTGCAGCACGAACGCGGCGAGCGCCACCACGCCGGCCAGCACCGGGCCCCAGGCCTCGACGGCGGTGAAGTCGGCCAGCTCGCCGCCCTTGATGATGCCGTAGATCAGCGCCACCAGGCCGACGACGGAGAGCAGCACGCCGACCGGGTCCATCCGGCCCGGGTTCGGGTCCCTGGACTCGGGGACCAGCAGGGCCATCGCGACCAGCGCCACGACGACGATCGGCACGTTGATCAGGAAGACCGAGCCCCACCAGAAGTGCTCGATCAGCAGGCCGCCGGTGATCGGGCCGATCGCGATGGCCAGGCCGACCGCGCCGGCCCAGATGCCGATCGCCTTGGGCTGCTCGGCACGCTCGAAGACGTTCATGATGATGGCGAGCGTGGCCGGCATGGCCAGCGCGCCGCCGACGCCCATCAGCGCGCGGTAGCCGATCAGCTCGCCCGGCGTGGTGGCCAGCGCGGAGAGCAGCGAGGCGATGCCGAAGACGACCATGCCGGCCAGCAGCGCCCGCTTGCGGCCGAAGCGGTCGCCGAGCAGGCCCGAGGTGAACAGCAGCCCGGCGAAGACCAGGGTGTAGGAGTTGATCGACCACTCCAGATCGCTCTGGCTGGCGCCGAGGCCGGTGGGCGCCGGGGACGCGATGGTCTTCATCGCGACGTTGAGGATCGAGTTGTCGAGCACGACGACGAGCAGGGCGAGCACCAGGGTGCACAGGATCGCCCAGCGGCGGCGGTGGATGGCTTCCGGCACCCGGGGTGGCGCGGTTGCGGTGGTCATGGCTTCTTTTCCCGTCCGTGGTTACGGCGTGTCACTGGCGGGACTTTCGAGCCGCAGTCGTCTCGTAAACCCCCCCGGTCAGCGTAGCGAGATTTTCGATACGAGACGAATCCGTTTCGTAAAACCGTGGCAAAGACTCCCCGCCCCGGGCCCGGCCGCTCCGGCGGGCGTCACAAGCGGAGCGGACCCCGCCCCTTTTGCACCCGCGCCGGGCCGTGCAAGCATGGAGGTGATCCGGGGACGCCGCACGGCGCCACGAGACGACAACCCTTCAGGAGCCTGTTCGATGAACGCTTCTTCGCCTTCGCCTGCCCAGAACCAGGCGTCGACCGCCACCCTCTACGGTGGGGTCACCAACCGCCGCGTCACCGTCCGCGACCTCGCCGCAGCCAAGCAGCGCGGTGAGAAGTGGTCGATGCTGACCGCCTACGACGCCCTCACCGCAGGCGTCTTCGACGAGGCCGGCACGCCCGTCCTGCTGGTCGGCGACTCCGCCGGCAACTGCCACCTCGGCTACGAGACCACCGTCCCGGTGACCATGGATCAGATGGTGATGCTGGCCGCGGCCGTCGTCCGGGGCACCTCCCGGGCCATGATCGTCGCCGACCTGCCGTTCGGCTCCTACCAGGAGTCCCCTGCCCAGGCCATGCGCAACGCGGCCCGGCTGATGAAGGAGGCCGGGGTCGGCGCGGTCAAGCTGGAGGGCGGCGAACGCAGCGCCCGCTCGATCGAGCTCCTGGTCGAGGCCGGCGTACCGGTGATGGCCCACGTCGGCCTCACCCCGCAGTCCGTGCACGCGCTCGGCGGCTACCCCGTCCAGGGCCGCGGCGACGAGGCCGCCCACCAGCTGCTGCGCGACGCCAAGGCGGTGCAGCAGGCCGGCGCCTTCGCGGTCGTCCTGGAGGCGGTGCCCGCCGAGCCGGCCAAGCAGATCACCGAGCAGCTCTCCGTCCCCACCGTCGGCATCGGCGCCGGGCCGGACTGCGACGCCCAGGTGCTGGTCTGGACCGACTTCGCCGGGATGACCGCGGGCCGGGTGCCCCGGTTCGTCAAGCAGTACGCCGACCTGCGGTCCGTGCTCGGCGGCGCCGCCCGCGCGTTCGCCGAGGACGTCCGCGGCGGTGCCTTCCCCGCGCCGGAGCACACCTTCCACTGACGCCCGGCGCCCCGGGTTCCCG
>NZ_JBHJRC010000344.1:0-8376 GCF_042261735.1 Kitasatospora sp. NPDC056327
CCTCCGCGACGAGGGGCCCGGCCTTCCCGCGCGTCCTACTCCCAGCCGCCGAGGTGGGCGAAGCCCTCCTCGCCGCCGACCAGGTCGGTGGAGGTGGCGGCGCCCCAGCCGTGCGCACCGGCGACGATGTGCGAGGTGTGGGCGACGCCGAACCACTCGCCGGCTGCGAACACCGGGTCGGCGGAGGCGACGAACGCACCGCCGCCGGCCACCCCGACGTGCGCGGACGCCGCCGGGGCGGCGAGGCCGGCCAGCGCCAGGGCGCCGACGGCGGTCAGGGTGATCTTGCCCAGCGTGCTCTTCATGGATCTGCCCTCTCTTCCGGAGCGTCCGGTGCGGACGCTCTGCCTCTGACGTGTGCTCCGCTCCGGTGCCGGCTGTCCGCCCTGCCCCGGGAGCACACGGTGCCGTGCGCCGCCGCGCCCGTGCGCCGCGCCGACGGCCTGTCACCCGGCGGGCCCGCACCCGTGGTGCCGGCCCGCCGGACGTCCGCTGCCGCACGCCCGGAGGGCCCGGGGACCAGACGTCCCCGGGCCCTCCGTCGCGCCGTGCGGCTGGATCAGCCGATCAGGTGCGAGACACCCGCGTCGCCCGAGGACTGGGTGTTCTGGCCGACGTTGCAGATCTGCTTCGGGGTGCTGTTGAGGACCGGAACCTCGATCGGCACGGCCACGCCCAGGACGCCGACCGCCACGTTGTGGATCTCCGGCAGGCAGATGTTGGCGTTGTCGAGGGTGTGGAAGTTCGGGCTGTGGTCGCCGTGGGTGCCGGTCTGGTTGGTACCGCCGTTGCCCTGGACCGAGACGGCCGAGCCGTCCGAGTCGGCGATGGCGCCCGCGGACCCGGCGGACATCGCGATGGCGGCGGCGGCCAGACCGGCGGCGGCGAGGGACTTCTTGATCATTTCGGTGTTCCTCTCAGGGATGAATCGGGGAGCGATTCGAATGGTGGTTCGGGAGGGATGACGCAGCCGGGACAGGCCTGTCAGCCGATCAGGTGGGAGATGCCCGAGTCGCCCTTGGTCTGGGTGCCCTGGCCCTGGGTGCAGTACTGCTTGCCACCGCTGTTGGCGATCGGGACCTCGATCGGCACGGCCACCCCGGCCACGCCGACGGCGATGTTGTGGATCTCCGGCAGGCAGATGTTCGCGTTGTCCAGGAAGTGGAAGTTCGGGCTGTGGTCGCCGACGGTGCCGGTGAAGTTGGTGCCGCCGTTGCCCTGGAACGACCCGGCCGAGCCGTCCGAGTCGGCGATGGCCGAGGCCGGCGCCGCGGCGGCGGCCAGCGCGGCGGCGGCCAGGCCGGCGGCGGCGAAGGACTTCTGGATCATGGGGAGATCCCTCTCTGAAAAGCTCTTGGGTTTCCGTGCGGTTTCCGTGCGTACAACGCGTACAACGCTCAGACCCGGTCTGCGGTCACTGACGTCCAGATCAAAGAATGACGGCACGGAAGGTTACGGGGATTTCCGAAAAGAGTCCGGGAGGCGCGACGGCCGACGGCGGCCGGTCGGATTATTAGCCCGAATCGGTTAACCGCCGCAATCCGGGATCGGGGTCGCTCGTTGAGCCCGTTGCTTTCGGCTGCGCCCGTGCAGCCGTCTCCCCATGGATCTCCAGTACGGACAGGCAGAACGGTGAAAAGCATGAAGTTCTCCAAGCGGGCCGGCGCGATGCTGCTGGCGGTCGGTGCGGGCGTCCTCGCCTCCCCGGGATCGGCCTCCGCGGCCCCGGTGGGCCCGGAGCAGGTCGGGGCGCTGCAGGACCAGCTGGCCACCCAGCAGGTGCCGCTGGACATCCCGCTGGCGCCGCTGGACAGCCGGATCTCGGGCGGCATCCCGACCTCGCTGCTGATGCCGCAGGAGCCCGCCCGCACCACCGGGGACGCGCTGATCCCGGAGCGCATCGTGCCGGGCCTGGGAGTCGGCAAGGTCGGCCCGACCGCCAAGGCCGAGCTGCCGCTGCCGCTGCTCGACCAGGGCGCCGACCTCGGCGAGCTGCTGCTGGACGCGCCGGCCGCGCCGCTGCACGCCGACACCCCCGGGATCGGCCTGGGCAAGCCGCTGGCGCTCGCCCAGGACGGCACCGGCCAGCTCGCCGACGGCCGGCTCAAGGTGGGCGAGATCGACCCGCGGCTGCTGACCGGCGCGGTCCAGGCCGTGCCCGGCGCCAAGGCGACCCTGGGCAACGAGGACGAGCGGATCTCGGTCACCGACTCGGTGGGCAACCTGGCCACCACCGCGACCGCCACCACCACCGGCGTCGTCCAGGAGACCGGCGTGGCGGGCCTGGCCCAGCTCTAGCGGGCCGCTCCCCGGCCGTGCGCGAGCCCGGCACCCCGTCTCGCAGGACGGGGGTGCCGGGCTCGCGCGTGCCTGCCGCGGCTCAGCCGGGCAGGGCGCCGAGCAGCCCGCCGACGAGCGGCAGGTCGCGCGGCCCGCCGCCGGCGCTGAGCGGGCCGGTCAGGGTGTCGGTGCCGATCGGCGCCAGACCGGAGTTCTCCGGCTGGATGGTCGCCCCGTTGTTCAGCACGTCGGCCGAGGAGTTGGCCCACGGGTCCAGCCGGAGGTCCTTGACCGGCGCGATGCCGTAGCCGAGGCCGGTGGTGGTGCCACCGAGCGCCTGGGCGAGGTCGGTCTTGGTCAGGGCGGCGCCGCCGCCGGCCGGGGCGGCGTGCGCGGTACCCGCGCCCGCGCCGCCGAGCAGCACCGCGGCGCCCAGGGCGGCGGCGAGACCGGCCCCGCTCTTCTTCGAAATCATGCGCAATCACCTTCGGGGGAGGGGGTCCCCGGGCGTCCGGACCGGGCCCGGGTACGCCGAACCGCCCCCCGGCCGGCGGGCCGGGGGGCAGTACGGGCGGAACGCGTGCCGATCGGGATCAGCAGTCTTCCTCGACGTGGTGCTCCTCCTGCTTGGGAGCGTCCGCGTTGATGCAGGTGTTGCCGAACGCCGGGTTCAGCAGGCCGATGACGTTGATGGAGTTGCCGCACAGGTTGACCGGTACGTGCACCGGGACCTGGATCTGGTTGCCGGAGACGACGCCGGGGGAGCCGGCGGCGACGCCCTCCGCACCGGAGCTGGCGACGGCGCCGCCCGCCGCACCCAGCACCAGGCCGGCGGCGGCGGCGGAGAGGACGGCGGCCTTCTTCACGTTCTGCATGGGGGTTGATCTCCTAGATCACACACGGGTGGAACGGGCCGCACCCCGCCGGGTGGCGGGGTGCGGCACGGTGTGGGGCGACCGCGACCGCCGGAGCGGCGGCCGCCGGTTCAGCCGGCGTTGACGCAGGTGTTGCCGAAGGCCGGGTTCAGCAGGCCGATGATGTCGATGCTGTTGCCGCACAGGTTGATCGGCACGTGCACCGGGACCTGGATCTGGTTGCCGGAGATGACGCCGGGGGAGCCGGCGGCGACGCCCTCGGCGCCGGAGCTGGCGACCGCGCCGCCCGCCGCGCCGACCACCAGGCCGGCGGTGACGAGGGACAGGGCGGCGGCCTTCTTGAGGTTACGCATGTGTTCTTCCTCCGATTTCTGCCCGACCGTCTGTGGAAGAAAGAGTCGGGAGCCGGGCGAGGGGAAATCCTGGCCCGTTGGCTTCTGGGAATGCCGTGATTGTCACTCGGGTGGCCCAGATGGCGCGTGTCGCCCATGGCTCGGGCGATGAGCGGCCGCCGCGGCACCGTGCGTCGCGAAGAATTCCCGCACGGCCGGGAAGAATTCGCGTCGACGCGCGACCGGGAGGGATTCCGGACGGGTTCGGACCGGCGGCGGATCTCCTCGTCGTAGCGGGGCGAGTGGAGCGTGTTCCGACTGGAGAACGAGGCAGTGGGCCGGGGGAAACGGTCGGTCCCGGCCGTCACCCGATTGCCTGGCGGGCGGGGCCCGTTCGTCCGGACGGGTGACAGTGGGGGTGCCCTCGCAACCGGCTCGACCGGGTCTCGTTGGAGATGTCGCACTCCCCGTGCATCTCTGTCGAACAGTCAGGAGGCTCTCATGAGCATCAAGAAGACGGCCGCCGTCGGCGCCGCTGTGGTCGGCATCGTCGCCGCCGGTGCCGGCAGCGCGATGGCCAGCTCCGGCGCGGAGGGCGTTGCCGCCGGTTCCCCCGGTGTCATCTCCGGCAACCAGCTGCAGATCCCGGTGCACATCCCGGTCAACCTGTGCGGCAACACGATCGACATCATCGGCATCCTGAACCCGGCGTTCGGCAACACCTGCGTCAACGCGGGCTGATCCACGGCCGGTCGGTGCGAGCCGCCGCTTCCGCGCTTCCCTCCTGGGGCGCGGGGCGGCGGCTCTCGGCTTTTCCGGCCCGGCCGTCCGGCCGATCCGTCCGCGACCCGACACCGCGGCCGCCGGGCCGGCTCCGCGTTCCCGGTGGCCACGGTGTCGTAGGCTCACCCGGCGCCGCGGTGTCGACCGGCGCACCGGTCACGAGTGGCGCGGGAGCACCAGAACAGATGAGCGCGGCATCGAGCACCGAGTCCCCGGGCGGTGGCCCGGGAGCGTCCCCGCCGCGCTCCCCGGACCCGGCCCCTGCCCCGCGGGACGAGCGGCCCGGGGACGGACGGCCCGCCCCGGCGCTGCCCCTTCCGGCACGGTTCGGTGCCCTGGTGGACCGTTTCACGCCGGCGCTCGGCGCCTACGCGGTGGTCAAGGCGACCGGGTTCGCCGTCTTCATGCTGCTGCTCTCGCACACCGAGGACTTCCTGCGGAAGGACCCCGGACGCGGCGGCGGCGCCCGGCCGTGGGACGTGCTCGGCACCTGGGACGGCATCTGGTACCAGCGGATCGCCGAGAGCGGCTACGACCCCCGGCTGGTCCCGCTGCACGGCGCCCGGATCGCCACCTACTACGAGAACTCGGCCGCGTTCTTCCCGCTCTACCCGTGGCTGATGCGCCTGGTCGGAGCGGTCACCGGGCTCGGCCCGTACGGCTCGGGCATCGTCGTCTCGGTGCTCGCCTCCTTCGTCGCCGCGGCCGGGATCTTCGCGGTCGCCGAGCGGCTCGGCGGCTTCCGGGCCGGTGTGATCGCGGCGGTGGTCTGGGGTCTGTTCCCCGGCTCGGGTGTGGAGTGGGCGGTCTACTCGGACTCGCTCTTCGTCGCCCTCTCGGCCTGGGCCTGCCACTGCGTGATGACCCGCCGCTGGCTCACCGCGGGGGTGCTCGCCCTGGTGGCCGGCCTCAACCGGCCGACCGCGGCGGCGCTGATCGCGGCGGTCTCGATCAGCGCGCTGGTGGCGCTGGTCCGGCGCACCGACGGGGTGGCCCGCCCGCTGACCGCGATGCTGATCACTCCGTGGGGCCTGTGCTGGTACGTCGCCTGGGTCGGCTACCGGATGGGCGACTGGACCGGGTACTTCAAGCTCCAGCGCGGCGCCTGGAACCGCTACTTCGACTGGGGCGCCTCCACCGCCCGCAGCACCGTGGACACGGTCACCGGGCACTGGACGTTCTGGCAGTCCAACCCGGCTCCCGACCTCATCGCGGTCGCCCTGCTGATCGCCCTGCCCGGGCTGCTGGTGCTGCTGCTGCGGCTGCGTCCGCCGCTGGTCCTGGTGCTCTACACGCTGCTGACCCTCTTCATGGCACTGGGCAGCAACCAGATCTACGGCAACATCTCGCGCTACCTGTTGCCGGCGTTCCCGCTGTTCATCGGCCTTGCGGTGGCGCTGCGCCGGCTGCGGCCGGCGACCCTGGGCGCCCTGGTCGCGGTGCCGGCGGCGGCGGCCGGCTGGTACGCGGGGTACGCGCTGTTCGAACTGGGCATCCCGTAGGGTCCGGCCGGCCCGAACCGGTCCCGCACGGGATCATCTGCCGCCGGACGACCGTTGCTAACCTCGACCGCATGACGACCCGCCGCACGCCGCCCGTGCGCCCGATCCGCGACCTGTCCGGCCTGCTGGACCACGCCGGCCACGCCCTGGCGACCCGGATGGCGGCGGCCTTCACCGAGCTGGGCATCACCCCGCGCGCGTACGGCGTGCTGTTCCACGCGATGGCGGCCGAGCGCACCCAGATCCGGCTGGCCGAGCTGGCCGGCCTGGACAAGACCACCATGGTGGTGACCGTCGACGAACTGGAGAAGGCGGGGCTGGCCGAGCGCCGTCCGGCCGCGGCCGACCGCCGGGCGCGGATCGTCCGGGTCACCGAGGCGGGCGAGCGGGCCGTCGAGCGGGGCACCGCGATCGCCGACCGGGTGCACCGGGAGGTGCTGGACTCGCTTCCGGAGGACGAACGGGCGCTCTTCGTCGCGGCGCTGACCCGGCTGGTGGGCGACGGCGGGGCACTGGCCGAACCGGTGGAGGGCGAACGGACGGTGCGCCGTCCCCGTCGTTCGCGGGGCTGAGCCCCCGGGCGCACGGGGGTGCCCCGGACGGCGGTACCGGGCGCGGCGGTGGCCGGTTTCCGGTCGGCTTGTATGCTCCACCTGGCGCCAGGGGGGACGTCCTGGCCGCTGATCGTTCGATGGCACAGCCGTGAGAGGTGCGGGGATGTCGGGTCGCCGAGACAGGAGTCAGCCCAACGTGGCCAGGCCGCGTCCGGAGGGCTCGACCGGCTCGGCGGGTTCCACCGGTGCCCGGAGCGGCTCCGCCCGCACCTCCCCGGGCACCGGTTCCACCAGCGGGACGAGGAGCGGCACGGCCGCCCCGGTCCCCGCGCCCCGGCCCGGCGGCCGCGCCGAGGCCCGGCGGGCCGCGCAGGCCAAGGGCGGCCGGGGCGGGCAGGGCGGCGACGGCGGGCAGAACGGCACCGGCCACCGCAGGTCGGGCGGCCGGGGCAGGAAGCCCGAGCGCAACGTCAAGAAGATCGTCGGCTGGACGGCGGTCGGCGCCCTGGTGCTGATAGCCGGGACCGGCGGCGCGATCTACTTCAAGCTCAACGGCAACATCAAGACCATCGACTCGGACGCGCTCAGCAAGGACCGCCCGCCGGAGGCCGCCGCCGACGCCAACGGCAACAAGCCGGTGAACATCCTGCTCATCGGCTCCGACAGCCGCGGCGGCAACAACTCCGACCTGGGCGGCGGCGACACCGAGGGCGCCCGCTCGGACACCACGATCCTGCTGCACGTCTACGCGGACCACAAGAACGCGATCGGCGTCTCGATTCCGCGCAACACCCTGGTCACCATCCCGCCGTGCAAGAAGCCGGACGGGAAGTGGACCAAGGAGCAGAAGGGCAAGGACGTCCTCTTCAACGCCGCGTTCACGGTGGGCGAGTCGGCGGACGGCAACCCGGCCTGCACCCAGAACACGGTGGAGAAGCTCACCGGCATCCGGGTCGACCACACCATGGTGGTGGACTTCTCGGGCTTCGCGGCGATGACCAAGGCGGTCGGGGGCGTCGAGGTGTGCCTGCCCAAGGAGATCTACCAGAGGGACCTCAACGAGAAGCTGCCCACCAAGGGCTCGCTCGTCCTGAAGAAGGGTCTGCAGAAGGTGGAGGGCCAGCAGGCCCTGGACTACGTCCGGCTGCGGCACGGCATCGGCGACGGCTCGGACATCGGCCGGATGAAGCGTCAGCAGGCGTTCATGAGCTCGATGATCAGCACGGTCAAGAAGAAGGGCCTGGAGCCCACCACCCTGCTCCCGCTCGCCGACGCCGCCACCAAGTCGCTGCGGGTCGACGAGGGGCTGAACACCGTCGACAAGCTGATGTCCTTCGCGCTGTCGCTGAAGAACATCGACCTGCACGACCTCAAGTTCGTGACCCCGCCCTGGCGCTACAACGAGGCCAACCTGGACCTGGTGAAGCCGGACGCGGACCGGCTCTGGGAGGCCATCCGGGCCGACCGCACCCTGGACGGCAAGGACGCCACCGGCCAGCAGCCCGACGCGCCGGCCACCACCCAGCCCCCGGCCACCCCGGAGGCCCCGCCGAGCACCGCCGCGCGCACCGCCCCGGTGGCCCCGGTCCAGGTCTCGGTCTACAACGGAACGACCGTCAACGGCCTCGGCGCCAAGGCGGGCGACGCCCTGAAGGCGGCTCAGTTCACCGTCGCCAAGGTGACCCAGGCGAAGTCGACCAACAAGCTCACCACGACGGTCGAGTACGGCGCCGGCCAGAAGGCGAACGCCGAGAAGGTCGCGGAGCTGTTCCCCGGCGCGACCCTCGCCCCCACCTCGGCGGCCGGCATCAGCGTCGTCCTCGGCAAGGACTACGCGGACGCCAACGGCGGTGCGGGCAGCGCCGCTCCGGGCGCCTCCGCGGGCCCGTCCGTCCCGGCCCCGCTGCCGACCTCGGTCACCGAGGAGGCCCGCTCGGCGGACGACAACATCTGCGAGAACACCACCTACGGCAGCGGCGGCTGAGCCCCGCGGGCACCCGGTGGCACGGGACGGCGAACGGGCGGGGGCCCCGGCACCGAGCCGGGGCCC
>NZ_JBHJRC010000345.1:0-8330 GCF_042261735.1 Kitasatospora sp. NPDC056327
CCCCGCCCCCGACCGGTGCGGAGCGGCCCGGCGGCATGAGCACCGACCCGGCCGGCGGTGTGCTGCCGATCCGGACCGTGCCGGTCCCGTCGGTCGGCGGCGCTGGTGAGCGACGCCGTGCGGGCACGGTGGGCCGGTTGCCCCGGCCCCGTGAGGAAACCCCCGTGTCCCTCTCGAAGCCGTCTCCAGCCTGCACCCCGCGCGCTCTCCCCGGCGTCCTCCGGAGGTCGAAACCGCCTCCCCCGGCAGAGCCAACTCGGTCCCCTCCCCTGGAAGGACACGGTGTCCGGGGCGGTGCAGAGCCCGCCCCGGACGCCGGCGTTCACCACGAGCACCCGGCCTTGGCGACGTTCTTCATGCCACCGGAACGGGAAGGCCCCGGCCGCCCTCCGGCGACCGGGACCTTCCGTGGCTCTGGCTCGCGATGGTGCTGGTCACAGTCCTCGAAGGCCTTCTGTGACCAGCACTCTCGCGGCCGGTCAGTAGAGCGTGAGGGAGCTGGCCTTGTCGTTGACCCCCAACGGGACGTTCACCGGCGGGCCGTAGGGGCCGGAGCCGACCAGGTATCCGCTGTACCCGGAGCCGTCGTACAGGCTCAGGGTGCCGCCGCTCCTGTTCCAGAAGGCGCTCGTCTTGTTGTCCATGTTGTAGTTGGCGAGCTTGAAGGACCCGGCGCTGGGCACGACCCAGAGCTGGCCGCCGCCGTTGGTGTCCGAGAACAGGCAGGCCTGGCCGTGGAGACAGTTGTCCCACACCGTGGCCAGGGAGTCGCTGCTGACGGAGATCGGGTGGATCACGGCAGGGGCACCGCTGCCCCCGTCGGTGGCCGTCCGGGCCGAGGCGGTGCCGGCCACGGGCACGGCCATCAGGAGGGCGCCGGCCGCGGCCAGGGCGAACTTCTTGCGCATGTGCTTCCTCTTCTCTGTCGGTTCTGCGGTCTGCGGTGCTGTCCCCACCGAGCACTCCGGACGGCTTGCGGGGCCCCTCGGCTCCTGCCGAACGGTCTCGCCGATACGGCCCGGCCGCCGGAGTGCGGCACCCGTGCTGCCGGGCTGTTCGCGGTGCGCCGGACGGGCTTCCCGGCGCGGTGGCCGGCCGTGTTACGGGACCTTCCGGGTTGTCCGAAGAGCTGGTGGTGACTCCACCGTGCGCTCTGGTGGACTTGTCCATCCACCGGAATCGGCCGGGGTCCAGGTGGGTGGCGGACAAACCGGCTTGGCCGCGGACAAGGCACGCAGCAGTCCCGTGCGGGCCACTGCGGCGACGCTCTGCGGTGCCTTCTGCGCATCGTCCTGAGAACGGGGACGGCCTGTCGGCCGTGCGGCCGCGCGGCCGTGTGATCCGACGCGGGGCGCCGGGGGTGCGTTGGTTCAGTGCAGCGTTTCCAGTTCGGGCCAGTGGATGCCCGGGTGGTCGAGGAAGTCGGTGGGTCGTCCGGTGAGGTACCGGGTGAAGAAGGCGGTGACGGTGGTGCGTTGGGCGGCGAGGGAGCGTCGGGGGTCGACGGTGCCGATGAGTGCGGCCGTGTCGGGGAGCGGGAGGTGGCGCAGGAGTTGGGGCAGGAGGATCTGGAGGTCGGTGTAGGAGCCGTGGGCGGAGTCGCGCAGGCGCAGGGCGTGTCGGGGGCCGGTGGACGCCGTCCAGCAGGAGGCCCAGTCCGGTTCGGTGTGCAGGGCCTTGGTGCCGGAGGCCATCAGCAGGAAGGGTTTGGCGAGGCCGCTGGTGGCGACGGGTTCGAGGAGGGCGCCGTCGAGGTCCGCGGCTGCGCGGATGCGGGGTTCGTCGTGGGCGAGCTGGACGGCGACGGCGCCGCCGAGGGACTGCCCGAGCATGCCGGTCCTGGTCGGGTCGGCGGCTTCGGCGAGGCCGTCGGGGAGGGGGTCGGTGCCGGTGTCGGGGCGGTGGCCGCGGGTGAGCCGGTCGAGTGCGTCGAGGACGAAGCGGGTGTCGGCGAGGCGGGCGCGGCAGTGCTGGGCGAGGAGGGCGGCGATGACGTCCGGGGTGAGGTCGTCGGGCAGTGGGAGGGCGCGTTCGACCCGGCCGCCGGGGAACTCGACCTGCTCGGTCTCGTAGGTGGAGTCGAGGGTGACGACGAGGTGGCCGCGGCTCGCGAGTTCCTCGACCAGGGTGGTGCCGAGGGCGCGTGAGCCGCCGTCGCCGGAGGAGAAGAGCACCACGGGCAACCGGCCGGCGCGGCGGGCGGTGGGTGCGCCGGTGCGGGCGTGGGTCCTGATCCCCTGCCAGTCGGCGGCGCCGGTGGGGACGCCGAGGGCCGGTGCGGAGTACGTGTCCCAGTCGGCGGCCGCGGCCGGGGTCAGCCAGGGGGCCGTCGGGTGTCCGGTGCCGGGTTCGGCCGGGTACCAGAGGCCGGCCATGAGTTCGCGGTAGGGCTTGGAGGGGAGGAGGGGGTCGGGGCGGCTGTCGTCGACCAGGTGCAGCGCGACGGTGCCGACGGGCCAGGGGCCGGTGGGTGCGGGCAGGTGCAGCGGGACGGGCGTGCCGGGGGTGTGCGGCGGGCGGTGTTTCCCGGCCGGGGCGGTGGGGCGGCGTCCGGGGGCGGCGGCTGCGGTGGTGAGTGCGGCGGCGCCGAGCGTGGCGAGCAGGGTGCGGCGGGTCGGGGGCATGGGCGGGCTCCTCGGGCGGTGTGGTCGCGGGGTCGTCATCAGGGTTGCGCGGGCGGGGGGTGCGGGGCGCCCTGCGGGGGGAGGAGTTCGCGGGTGGGTGCGGCTCGTCCCCGGGCGCGTCGGCTCCTTCGCGCGGAGGACCTCCCGGTGTTCGGGGGAGCCCCCGGGTCTCCGCCGGTGGGCGGACGCCGTCGTGGGTGCGGGGCCCTACCGTGGGGCTGCGGCGAGGACGCCGGACGACGCGGACGCGAGGACGGACACGATGACCGGGACCGGTGCGGTACGGACGGGCCTGCCGGGCGCTCTCGGCCGGTGGCCGGGGCGGGTGCCGCCGCTGGTGGCGGACGCCGCGCTCGCGGCGGTCCTGTTCCTGGTGACGTTCGGGCCGGGGCGGGTGGCGGACGGTACGGGTTTCGTGCTGCAGACCGCCCTGGTGCTGCCGTTGGTGTGGCGGCGGCGGGCGCCGCGGGCCGCGTTCGGGGTGATCGCCGCCGTGGCGCTCGCGCAGTGGTTGGTGGGTGTTCAGCTGCCGGCCGACGCGGCGCTGCTGATCGCCCTCGGGACGGTGGCCGCGCGGGCGCCGTTCCGGTCGGCGTGGGCGGCGGTCCTGGTGGGGGCGGCCGGGGCGGTGCTGGCGGCGGCGCGCTGGGCACCCGAGGGCCGGTTCCCCGCCTCGGCGGCCGCGATGACGGCGGCGGTCGCCGCGAGCGCGCTGCTGGGGGCGAACGCCCGCATCCGGCGGGCCGCGCGGGCGGAGCGGCTGGCGCGGCTGGAACGGGACCGCGACGAGCGGGAGCGTCGGGCGGTGGCGGAGGAACGTGCCAGGATCGCGCGGGAGTTGCACGACAGCGTGACGCACGGCCTGTCGGTCGTGGTGGCGCTGGCGGACGCGCTCGGGCATGCTCGGCCGGCCGACGCCCGCGAGGTGACGGCCCGGATCGCGCAGACCGGGCGGCAGGCGCTGGGCGACATGCGGCGGGCGCTGGGCCTGCTCCAGGACGCCGGCCCGGACGCCCGTCCCGACGAGGGGCTCGACGCCGGGTCCGAAGGCGGGTGGCGGTCGCCGCCGGGGATCGGGCAGCTGGGGGCGCTGTGCGAGCGGGTGGGGGCGGCGGGTCTGGTGACCGGGCTGCGGGTGGACGGCGAGGCCGCCGGGGTGCCGGCCGCGGTGCAGCTGACGGTGCACCGGCTCGTCCAGGAGTCGCTGACCAACGCGCTGCGCCACGCGCCGCGGGGGGCGCGCGCGGAGGTGCGGGTGTCCTGCGCGCCGTCGTCGGTCACGGTCGAGGTGACCGACGACGGGCGGGCCGCAGGGAGCGGGCGGCCGCCCGCCGGGCACCCCGGACCTGCCGGGTGTACCGGGCCTGCCGGCTCCACCGGGGCCGGGCGGGGTCTCACGGGGATGCGGGAGCGTGCCGCGGCGTTCGGCGGGGTGCTGGAGGCAGGACCGCGGCCGGGCGGTGGCTGGCGGGTCTTCGTACGGCTGGATCCCGGGGGCGCGCGTTGAGGGTCCGGGTGCTGCTGGTGGACGACGAGGAGCTGCTGCGGCTGGCGTTCGGCATGATCGTGCGCGCGGAGCCGGACATGGAGCCGGTCGGGGAGGCGGCCGACGGGGCGGCGGCGGTGGAGCTGGCGCGGCGGCTTCGGCCGGACGTGGTGCTGATGGACGTGCGGATGCCGGGCACCGACGGCATCGAGGCGACCCGGCGGCTGCTGCGCGAGGTGCCCGGGACGCGGGTGCTGGTGCTCACGACCTTCGACCTGGACGCGTACGCCTTCGAGGCGCTGCGTGCCGGCGCCTCGGGCTTCCTGCTGAAGAACAGCCGGCCGCAGGAGCTGCTGGAGGCGATCCGTGGCGTGGCCCGGGGGGACGCGGTGGTCTCCCCCCGGGTGACGCGGTTGCTGCTGGACCGCTTCGCGCACCGGCTCCCCGCCGCCGGGGAGGGCGCCGCTGCGGACGGTGGCGGCCGGGGTGATGGCGGGGACCGGGGTGACGACGGGGGCGACGGCGGCGCGGATCGGCTGCGTGGGCTGACCGCGCGTGAGCGGGAGGTCCTGCTGGGCGCCGCCCGCGGCCTGACCAACACGGAACTCGCCGCCGATCTGGGTCTCGCGCGGCCCACGGTGAAGAAGCATCTCGGCCGGGTCATGGCCAAGCTGGGGCTGCGGGACCGGGTGCAGGCGGTCATCTTCGCGTACGAGCGCGGGCTGGTCGGCCCGCCGCCACCGCGGTGCGCCACGGGGTCCGCGCCGGCCGGGTGTGCACCGCCGTGCAGCGGCGGGCCTTCGGCGCCCCCGGGCACGTGCTGACGTCGGTCCCCGGCCCGGGGGCCGCGCTCCCGCCCCCCGGCCGTGGGAGGCACGCCGCTGCCCTGAACACGGCGACAGGACAGCCACCGGCCCGGGGCGGAGTGACAGCCACCGGCCCGGGGCGGAGGCTGACGCGTCGTCCGACGGTGCGCGTGCCGGAGAGGAGGCGGCGGGGCTTCGTGCGTCGGGGGGCATCCGCCAGTGCGCGCAGCGGCAACCACCGTGACCACGACGGACGAGACTCCTCTCTCGAACGGTCCGAACGGAACGTCGAACGACGCAGGTAAACGACAGGGAGGTCGTCATGTCCTTGGTTCGTCAGCGTATGGTCCGCGGCTGGCGCGCGGTTCTGGCCGCATTGGCCGGGGTGGTCCTGGTACTGGCCGGCACGCCCGGTCCGGCGCAGGCCGCGGAGACGGAGTGGATCAGTCTCGACGGAAATCAGTCACGGGTGCTGTCGGCGGTGTACTCGGTGACGATCAACGGTGCCACGTACGACGTCGCCCGAGGCACGGACAGCAACATCTGGTTCCGCTACAACGGCGGCAGCTGGCACCCGCTCGGCGGAAACAACGCCTCCCGGACCACGTCGCCGCCGCGTATCGTCGAGTTCCCCCCGGGGCGCGCGATGGCCGTCATCCGGGGCACGGACGGGGAGATCTGGTACAGCCAGGCGAACAACGGGTCCCTGAACTTCTGGACGGACTGGGTGCGGCTCCCGGCCGGTGCCAACGCGATCGGCAGCCCGATCCTCACCATCAGCTCGGCCACCCGGGACCTCATGATCGAGGCACCGAACGCCTACCGGCGCATCACCACCACGTTCCTGAGGAACTACAACGGAACACTGACGTCCAGCGGCTGGCGGGTGGACTCGCACGCGCTCCTCGGCACCAACGCCACGGACATCGAGGGTGACAGCCAGATCGCCGTCTACGGCACCGAGTACTACCGCTCGGTGCTGCGCAGCTTCTTCACGGGAACCGACCGCCACGTGTGGCGCGAGACGACGGATCCGACGACCGGCGCGGTCCTGGACCTGTCCCAGGTGAACGGCGGTGGCGAGTGCGCCAGCGGCGTGGGGGCGGCGCGGCTCGGGAACCAGTCCACCGTGGTCGGCCCCGGTCAGCCGGGCTACGCCGAGCAGCAGCGCGTGCTGATCTCCTGCATCGGGAACGACGGATACGTGTGGGAGACCACGTCGAGCGACGGTGGCCGCACCTTCGACGGCTGGCGCCGCCCGGCCGGTTCCCCGGCTCCGTCGGCCTCGACACCGGCGGTGTTCCCGACGCCCCTGGGGAACACCTCGTGGACGATCACGATCAGGTGGAACGGCGCCAGGAGCGGCCTGTTCCCCGACAACTCGGCGGTCCTGAAGCGCATCTGGTAGATCCGCCGCAGTCCTGCCGGAAAGTCCTGCGGGAAGCGCGGCCGGATGTCCTTCCGGCCGCGCTTCCCACTGTGCGGAGGGTGCTCCCGGCGACCGCAGACGAGTCGCGCACGGAGGTCCCGGTGAACAGCGCGGCGGTGGTCGGCCGTCGGACGGGGACCGGGGCTTCAGACGCGGGACGACGACCGCGTCCCCCGTCGTCGCCTGCGGCCCGAGGAGCCCGGTGGCCGGTGCGGGCGGTGCGGCGGCCGGCCTGCGGACCGTCGACCGGGCGTCCCCGGTGGCGTTCGCCCCGGCCTTCGCGTGGTTCTGCACCGGCGCCTCCGCCGTCGGCGAATCGGAGCCGTACGTGATGCCGCCCCGCCGCGCTCCCCGCGGTCCGTCAGCTTTCGGGCCGCCGGGCCCAGAACAGGACGTGACCGCTGTCGCCCTCGGGGACGAACTCCTCGTGCGAGACCTCCAAGCCGGCTCGCACCAACCAGGACCGGCTCGTGTCCGCGTCCGCGTGACTCCACCACATCGCGGCTCCGCCGCCGAGCCAGTTCTCGTCGGTCCCGGTCCAGGCCCGGTGCCCGGTGGCGACCAGGAACCAGCCTCCCGGCCGCAGCCACGAGGCGATCCGGCCCAGCAGGGCCGGCTGTTCCCCGACGGGAATGTGGATCAGTGCGTACAAGGAGATCACGGCGTCGAAGGTCCCCGGGGGAAACGCCAGGGCCGTAGCGTCCGCTCGGACGAACTCGGCCTCCGGCACCAGCTCCCGGGCCCGCCGGACCTGGACGTCGCTGATGTCGACGCCCGTGACACGGTGTCCCGCTGCCGTGAGCGACCGGACCACCGGGACTCCGGTCCCGCACCCCACGTCCAGCACGGTGCCCTCCTCCGGAAGACGTCCGAGCAACTCCTCGATCCACGATCCGTACTTCGTCTCGCTGCCGAACGCTCGCTCGTAGTGCACGGACAACAGGTCGTACCCGCGCCGGACCAGGTCCTTCGGATCTTCAACGCCCACAACGGCGCACCATAGTGGCCTCCACCTGACGGAGCGACACCTTTTCCGACCGCCTCCGACGTTCGACCGCTTGGCCGGACAAGTGCCGCGGGGAGCTTCAGGAACGTGACCTCGTGATCTGCCTGTTCACAGCGGTTCGTTGCGGATCGGTGCCCTTCCTGCGGTGGGCGGGGCGGGCGTACGCCCGGCCGGTGGCGAGGACTCCTCCCGCCGTGTGGCGGGCGGCGGGCTGCCTCCGGCGGTCGGCGTCCGGCGGGCTCGGCCCGGGACCCGAGCCGCGCGGCCGCGGCGTCCGGTCGTCGGCAGCCGGGCCCTACGGCACTGCCCCCGGCACCGCCTTGGTCATGCCGCACAGGACCCGGGCGTGTCCCGGACACGGCCGGACAGAGTCCTGACCGGCCCGGACACCGGAAGCCCTGTCCCGGACAGCGGCGGCCATTGTCCGCCGCGGGGTCGTTCGTCCAGGCTGGCGTCTCGTCCGAACTCCCCACGAACCGAAGGAGCGACCATGCGTTTGCGTGCAGCCGTGGCAGGACTGGGAATGGGAGCGGCCCTGGCGCTGGGCGGTGTGGCAGCGCCCGCCCAGGCCGCCACCCACGAGGGAGCCCCCTCCGCCCTGGGGCCCTCCTGCAAGACGGGCAAGAACCTCACCAACGGGTGGGGACAGTGCACCACCAGTGGTTCCTACAAGTGGCGCGTCCGCGTCTACTGCACCCTCGGCGGGTCCGGGACGAGCAGCGTCGTGACCGGCGCGACCCGGACCAACGCCTACTGCAGCTGGGGCAACGTGGAGTCCGTGTCCATCGAGTTCCTCTGACACCCGGTCGCACCGGTCGCCGGCACCGGGCGCTTCCCCCGGGACGGCGATCGGTGACGGGCCGTTGCCCATCGGCGGCCCCGCAGGACGCGATCGGCCCAGACCCGCACCGGGCGCGAGCCCCGGATGCCTGACGCGGCAGACCCGCGCCGCAGCCCCCGCGCCGAACCGGGCGGGGGC
>NZ_JBHJRC010000346.1:0-8205 GCF_042261735.1 Kitasatospora sp. NPDC056327
GTGCCCGGGGCAGCAGGGCCCGGGGCACGGAGCACGGCGCCGGTGTGAGGCGTCCGCCCCGCAAGGGCGGCAGCCGCAGTCAGGTCAGTGCTCCTCGCGCCAGCCTTCGTGGGCGGTGGCGACGGCGTCGAGGACCCCGAGGCGGGCGGGAGTCCATCCGCCCTCGGGAGGCTCCACGACGACCAGCCACTGCGCGTCCTCGGCGTCGTCCTCGCCGGCCAGGGCGTCTCTGACGATGTCGAGCTCGCCGAGGTCGGGGTGGTCGGCGCTCAGTTCCTCCGCGACCTCCTCGGCGGTGTCGCGGTCGGGCAGGACGAGCAGCTGCCGGGCGCGTGGGTCGAAGTCGTCCGGCAGGTCGGTGGTCAGGTCTTCGGTCACCGGCCCATTCTCCCGTGCGGAGCTGTCCGTGCCCCGTGGGATGCTGGTAGGCGATGGCCAGGAAGAGTGCACCCGACGACCTGCTCGCCCCGCTGACCCTCGCGGTCGGTCAGGAGGAGCTGCTGCTGGACCGCGCGGTCGCCCAGGTCGTGGCAGCGGCCAGGGCGGCCGACCCGGACACCGACGTGCGGGACCTGCCCCCGGGCACCCTGCAGCCCGGGAGCCTGGCCGAGCTGACCACTCCCTCGCTCTTCGCCGAGCGCAAGGTCATCGTGGTCAGGGCCGCGCAGGACCTCGGCGCCGACTCCGTGAAGGAGGTCAAGGCGTACATCGAGGCCCCCGCCGAAGAAGTGATCATCGTCCTGGTGCATGCGGGCGGTGCGAAGGGCAAGGGGCTGCTGGACGCGGGCCGCAAGGCCGGCGGCCGCGAGGTGGCGTGCGCCAAGCTCGCCAAGGCGAGCGAGCGGCTGGCCTTCGTCCGCGGCGAGTTCCGCACCCTCGGCCGTTCGGCGACCCCCGAGGCCTGCCAGGCGCTGCTGGACGCGCTCGGCAGCGACCTTCGCGAGCTGGCCGCCGCGTGCGGTCAGCTGACCTCCGACGTCGAGGGCGCCATCGACGAGACCGTGGTGGCCCGCTACTACAGCGGCCGGGCCGAGGCCACCGGCTTCGAGGTGGCGGACCTCGCGGTCACCGGCCGGGCCGCCGAGGCCCTGGAGCGCCTGCGCTGGGCGCTGGCCGTCGGCCAGCCGCCGACCGGCATCACCTACGCGCTGGCGTCCGGCGTGCGCAGCATCGGGCGGCTCGCCTCCGCCGGGCGGAACATGCGCCCCGGGGACCTCGCGCGCGAGCTGGGCATGCCGCCGTGGAAGGTGGACCGGGTCCGCCAGCAGATGCGCGGCTGGACGGGCGACGGCGTGGCCGTGGCGCTGACCGCGATCGCGCAGGCGGACGCGGCCGTCAAGGGCGGTTCCGACGACCCGGCCTTCGCGCTGGAGCGGGCCGTGGTCGCCGTGGCCAGGGCCTCCCGGGCCGGCTCCCGGCCGCCGGCGTACTGAGCCCACGGCGCACCGGCCACCCGCCCGTCGGCCGCCGCCGCACGCCACTCGCCGCCGCCCCCGCCGCACGCCACCCGCCTGCGACCGCCCCCGGCCACCAGCCCCCGTCTACGCGCCGCCGATCGCCTTGAGCATGTCCCGGGTGTCGTCGAGCATCGCCTTGCGCACGGTCTCGCGGTCCAGCGTGTGGTTCTTGCCGACCTGGTAGTTGTCCGTCCAGTACAGCGAGTACGTCATGCCGCCGTCGCGGACCTGCAGGTAGTAGTTGATGTCGTGGAAGCTCTTGTCCGTACTGGTCGGCTCGTCGCCGTACGCGAGGTAGGCCTCCTCGCCCAGGCCCGGGACGGTCGTGATCTCGTACTTCTGCTGCTCGAAGTACTGCCGCAGGGCGGCGAACTCGGGAACCGAATCGACGGCCTTGTGGAGCTCGACACGGACGTCGAGGGTGGCGTAGTCGGTGGTGTCGCTGTCGCCGGGCGTGCGCTTCATCAGGGCGTAGCAGCGCATGACGTCCATGGCCTCGCTCCGGCCGGCGTGCTCCAGCGGGTAGTTGTCCACCATCTTGTACTTGCCGCGGAACGCGGTGAGCTTGCCGGCGTCGCAGATCCTGTCGACGGCGTGGTAGGCCCGGAGGCTCTTGACGGCGGACTTGCCGTCGACGAGGCCGGGCACCGCGAGGACGGTTCCGGTCCAGACCACCGAGGCGAGGATCGCGCCGGCGAACGCCCAGAGCGCGTTGCGCCGCAGGCCGCGGCTCCGCCCACCGCCCCCGGCGGGATCACCCGACGCCCCCGGTGCGCTGGGCAGCCCGGGCGGCGGTCCGAAGCCGGGAGGGCTGTTCGGCGCCGGCGGTGGCGACTGCTGCGGGAAGCCGGCGAAGCCGGGTCCGCTCTGCGGAGGTGGCGGTGGTGGCGGCGGTGTCCCCAATGTGTGCCCCCCTCGGGCCCTCGACCTGCGTGCCGAACACCCGGACCCTACCGGTCGTGCCGGGGCCGTGACAGGCGTTGCGGAGACCCGCACCCGGGGCCCGGCACGGGCCGTACCCGGCCGCAAACCGCTGGAAGGGTCTTGCGCACGCGCACCGTCTCCCGCCGGTCCGGGCGCCGCAGGCCGGCCTCGCGACGCCCGGGCGGCCGGGGCAACCGGGACAGCCGCGCCGACCGGGGCGTCCCGGAAGGTTCGGTGGTTCCGGGAGCCACGACGACGCCACCGGCCGCCCCGGTTCCCCGCAGCGGGCGGAAACGCGTACTGCCCGCCCGGTGTGTACCGGACGGGCAGTAGTGAAAGGGCCTATGAGCTGCCACTTTCGGTCAATCTCTGTGCACCGCACCCGCGTGGCGAACGCAGGCCGCGTGCGGTGCGAAGTGTGCTGTGCTCCTCGGGGCTCCGGGTAGAGGGCCGGGGTCTCCCGAGGGGGTGGGGCCGTCGGTGCGGCCCCGGGGGCGTCAGGCCTGGACGGCCGCGTTGACGCGCTTGGTGATGGCCGACTTCTTGTTGGCGGCCTGGTTGGCGTGGATGACGCCCTTGCTCACGGCCTTGTCCAGCGCCTTGGAGGCGGCGCGGGCCAGCACGGCGGCCTTCTCGGTCTCACCGGCGGCAGCGGCCTCGCGGGCCTTGCGCAGGGCGGTCTTCAGCGAGGACTTGACGGCCTTGTTGCGCAGGCGCGCCTTCTCGTTGGTCTTGTTGCGCTTGATCTGGGACTTGATGTTCGCCACGAAAGAGCCTCAGTCTGTGAAATCGGTTCCGGGGGTCCCTCCCGACCGGGGCCGGGAGAGGGCTGCACCGTGCGGCCGCCGGACCAGCTGAGAGGGCATGCCGGGGCCACGTGCAGCCGCCCACGCTACCAGGGGCGCCGGGCCCGGCCCAAACCGGCTGATCTCCGGACGGCCCCCGGCCGGGGCCCGCTCAGGCCCGCAGGACGGGCTCCCCGTAGTGCTCGACCTCGGGGAACGGACGGTAGAAGTGGTGCAGCAGCGCCCGCCACCGCCCGTACTCGGGGGAGCGGCGGAAGCCCTCGGTGTGGTCGGCGAGGGTGTCCCAGCCGACCTGGAGCAGGAAGCGGGAGCCGCGCCCCTCGTCGAGGCAGCGGCGGAGTTCCAGCGAGCGGAAGCCGGGCCGGCCGGCGATCAGCGGCCGGGCCTCGGCGAAGGCGGCCAGGAACTCCTCCTCCCGGCCGGGGACGACGTCGAGCAGGGCGCTTTCCAGGATCATGGCCGGTCATCCTGCCGCCCGCCGCGGGCCGTGCGGAAGCCGCCCGGCGGCCCGAACCGGACGGTGGCGCGCGGCCCGGCCGCGGGAAGTGGGAAGATGGGAGGAACTATCTCGATCGGACGACCGTCCGGTCGCCCGGGAAGCCGGTCAGCGATGATCCGGACACCCCCGGCCCCCGGACCAACGGAGAATCGGACCAAGGTGCCCGCGACCCCCAGCAATGTGCCAGAGCCCAGCCGTACCGACCCGGCGCTGATCCGCAACTTCTGCATCATCGCCCACATCGACCACGGCAAGTCGACGCTCGCCGACCGGATGCTGCAGATCACCGGTGTGGTCGACCCGCGGCAGATGCGTGCCCAGTACCTCGACCGCATGGACATCGAGCGCGAGCGCGGGATCACCATCAAGTCGCAGGCCGTCCGCCTCCCCTGGGCGCCGAGGACCGGCCCGGAGGCCGGGGCCACGCACATCCTCAACATGATCGACACCCCGGGCCACGTGGACTTCACGTACGAGGTGTCGCGCTCCCTCGCGGCCTGCGAGGGCACCGTCCTGGTCGTCGACGCGGCCCAGGGCATCGAGGCGCAGACCCTCGCCAACCTCTACCTGGCGCTGGAGAACGACCTCACGATCGTCCCGGTGCTGAACAAGATCGACCTGCCGGCCGCCCAGCCGGAGAAGTACGCCGAGGAGATCGCGCACATCATCGGCTGCGACCCGGCCGACGTGCTCAAGGTCAGCGCCAAGACCGGTCTGGGCGTCGAGGACCTGCTGGACCACATCGTCAACACGGTCCCGGCCCCGGTCGGCGTCGCGGACGCCCCGGCCCGCGCGATGATCTTCGACTCGGTGTACGACTCCTACCGAGGCGTGGTCACCTACGTCAGGGTCGTGGACGGTCAGCTGACCAAGCGCGAGCGCATCGCGATGATGTCGACCGGTGCCACCCACGAGCTGCTGGAGATCGGTGTCATCTCCCCCGAGCCGAAGGTCGCCGACGGCCTCGGCGTCGGTGAGGTGGGCTACATCATCACCGGTGTGAAGGACGTCCGGCAGTCCAAGGTGGGTGACACCATCACGTCGATGCACAAGGGTGCCACCGAGCCGCTCGGCGGCTACAAGGACCCGCGTCCGATGGTGTTCTCCGGCCTGTACCCGCTGGACGGCTCGGACTACCCGCTGCTGCGCGACGCCCTGGACAAGCTGCGGCTGAACGACGCGGCCCTGGTGTACGAGCCGGAGACGTCCGTGGCGCTCGGCTTCGGCTACCGCTGCGGCTTCCTCGGCCTGCTGCACCTGGAGATCATCCGGGAGCGCCTGGAGCGCGAGTTCAACCTCGACCTCATCTCCACCGCCCCGAACGTGGTCTACCGGGTGATCATGGAGGACGGCACCGAGCACACCGTCACCAACCCGAGCGAGTTCCCCACCGGCAAGATCGCCGAGGTGTACGAGCCGGTGGTGCGCGGCACCATCCTGGCGCCGAACGAGTTCGTCGGCGCGATCATGGAGCTCTGCCAGTCCCGGCGCGGCAACCTCCAGGGCATGGACTACCTGTCGGAGGACCGGGTCGAGCTGCGCTACACCCTGCCGCTCGCCGAGATCGTCTTCGACTTCTTCGACCAGCTGAAGTCCAAGACCCGCGGCTACGCCTCGCTCGACTACGAGCCCATCGGCGAGCAGAGCGCGCAGCTGGTGAAGGTCGACATCCTGCTGCACGGCGACGCGGTGGACGCCTTCTCCGCGATCGTGCACAAGGACAAGGCCTACAGCTACGGCGTGATGATGGCCGGCAAGCTGCAGAAGCTGATCCCGCGCCAGCAGTTCGAGGTGCCGATCCAGGCGGCGATCGGCTCGCGGGTGATCGCCCGTGAGACGGTCCGCGCGATCCGCAAGGACGTCCTCGCCAAGTGCTACGGCGGTGACATCTCCCGCAAGCGGAAGCTGCTGGAGAAGCAGAAGGAGGGCAAGAAGCGGATGAAGATGGTCGGCCGCGTGGAGGTCCCGCAGGAGGCCTTCATCGCCGCGCTGTCCACCGACGCCGAGGCCCCCAAGGGCGAGAAGAAGTAGGCGGGACGGAGCAACGGCGCCGCCGCCACGAGGGGCCCGGGACGCACATCGCGCCCCGGGCCCCTCGGGCGTTCCGGAGGGTGCTCACGGCCGCGCCGGCACGTGGCTCCCGGTGTCCGCCCCCGGGTGTCCGCGCCCCGGTGTCCGCGTCCCGGGGCCGGCGGCCCGGGGTCAGCGCAGCGAGGTCGCGACGATGCCGAGGATGGCAGCCTTGGCCAGCCGCCCGGCGCGGCCGGTGAGCACCCGGGGCCGCATCGAGTCGTCGCCGTTGATGAACTGGAGCAGCCCCTCGCGCCGCCCGAGGCTCAGGCACTGCGCGGCGTAGCGGAAGCGGAACGGCCTGTCGGTGCGCCCGGCGAGGACCTTGCCGAGGTACTGCCCCTGGGGCAGGGCGGTGGCGCAGCCCATCCGGAGGGTGCCGGTGCCGGGGACGGTGACGTCGGCGGCGTCGCCGATCACGTACACCTCGGGGTGCGAGACCGAGCGCAGGTGGTCGTCGACGGTGGCCCGGCCGGCCGCGTTGACGGCGAGGCCGGCCTCGGCGGCGAGCGGGTGGGGTTCCATGGCGGCGGCCCAGACGACGAGGTCGGCGGGGATCCGGCCGGCGCCGGTGGTGAGGCCCTCGGCGTCGACGGCGGTGACGGCGGCGTGCTCGTGGATCCGGACGCCGAGGCCGCGCAGGACGCGGTGGACGTGGTCGTGGCCCTTGGCCGAGAACCAGCCGCCGACCTCGCCGGCGGCGACGATCCGCACGGTCCAGCGGGGGTGGGCCTCGGCGAGTTCGGCGGCGAGTTCGATGCCGGTGGCGCCGCCGCCGACGACGGCGAGGGTGCCGGGGTGCTCGGCGGTGCGCAGCCGTGCGGCGATCTCGTCGGCGCGCTCGGCGGGGTGGGCGTGCTCGGCGGCGCCGGGGACGCCGTGCCAGGCGGTGCGGCTGCCGAGGGCGTGCACCAGGGTGTCGTAGGCGACGGTCCCGCCGTTGTCGAGGTGGACCTCGCGGGCGTCGAGGTCGAGTCCGGTGGCCCGGGCCCGGATGTGCCGGACCCGGCGGCCGCGCAGGACGTCGGCGAGCGCGGGCCGGTGCTCGCGGTGGCCGGCGGCGGTCTCGTGCTGGCGGATGCGCTGCAGGAAGCGGCTTTCGGGGGCGATCAGGGTCACCTGCGCGTGCTTGCCCGCGCGGGCGGCGGCGGTGAGGCCCGCGTAGCCGGCACCCAGTACGACGATCTGCTTCTCGGTCATGTCGTCCCGCTCCTTCTGAGGTGCCCGGAGGCGCCGGGTCGCCGCGTCCCCGGGGCCGGGGAGCGCTTCTGCGCGTGTTCGGAAGTGCGCTTGTTCGGAAGGGGGACGACGCGGACGGCCGGGGTGTGACGGTGATGCGCGTCACACCCCGGCCGGTGATGGCCGGGTGATGGCCGGGCGGGGCCGGGCGGGTGGCCGCCGGTGCTCAGGCGCCGGCGGCGGGCGGGTTGAGGTGCCCGAGCTTCTCCGGGTTGACCACCGTGTACGCCTCGGTGATCCGGCCGCCGGCGACGGTGAAGGCGATCACGCCGCCGACCACGCCGGGCCGCGGGTACCAGACCAGGCCGGGTTCGCCGTTGACCGTCGCGAACTCCACGGGGGTGTCGGAGGTGATCCACTTGGCGACCAGACCGGCGACGAGCCGGGCGACCTTGTCGGAGCCGAGGACGGGGCGGGCGCCGGCGCTGACGATGCCGCCGCCGTCGGAGTGCCAGACGATGTCCGGGTCGAGGACGGCGAGCAGGCCCTCGATGTCGCCGCGGGCGCTGGCGGCGGCGAACGCCTCGACGGCCTGCCGGTGCTCGGCGGGATCGGCGCAGGCCCGCCGGCCGCCTTCCCTGACCCGGCGGCGGGCGCGGGAGGCGAGCTGCCGGGCCGCGTCGGGGGTGCGGTCGAGGGAGGCGGCGATCTCCTCGAAGCCGACCGCGAACACGTCGTGCAGGACGAAGGCGGCGCGTTCGGCGGGGGTGAGCTGTTCGAGGACGGCGAGCAGGGCGAGCGAGACGGATTCGCCGCGCTCGGCGAGGTCGGCGGGGGAGGCGGGGGTGTCCTGGTAGGAGAGGGACGGCTCGGGCAGCCATTCGCCGAAGTAGGACTCGCGGCGGGCCCGGGCGGAGCCGAGCTGGTCGTAGCAGAGGCGGGTGACGACGGTGGTGAGGTAGGCGCGGGGGTCGGCCACGTCGCCGCGGTCGGCGGCGCGCCAGCGCAGCCAGGCCTCCTGGAGGACGTCCTCGGCATCGGTGAAGGAGCCGAGCATGCGGTAGGCGACGGAGCCGAGGTAGCGCCGGTTGGCCTCGAAGGCGTCCTGGGCGGGCCGGCCGGTCGCGGTGGCGGTCGTCGACGGTTCGTCACTCACGCGCCCACCGTAGCTCCCGCCGCCGCCGGGACGGGCGGCGGTACCGGGCCCGCCCGCCGTCCCCGCCCGCCGTCCCCGGACACGCCGGAGCCCGGGGCGGACGGTCCGGTGCCC
>NZ_JBHJRC010000347.1:0-8200 GCF_042261735.1 Kitasatospora sp. NPDC056327
GCACGGGGCCGGGGAGCCCGGCACCGGTGGCCGAGCGCCGGGTCCCGCCGCAGGACGCCGCCCTCCCGCGGCTCCCCCGGGTACCCCCGCAGGGCGGCCGGAGCTGGGAGCGGATCACCGAACGCACCGCCCGGCTCACCGCCGAGCAGGCCGGCCAGCCGCCGCAGCGGATCCGCGCCCGGTGGCGCCGGCACTGCCACCGGCTGGTCCGCACGGCCGCGCTCTCCCCGCAGGGCAACACCCCGGTGGACTTCGGCTTCGCGACCGTCCCGCTCCGGGACGCCTTCGTCGACCGGGCCTTCGAGTGCTACGTGCACGGCGAGGACGTCGCCCGCGCGGTCGCCTACCCGTACGACCCGCCGGCCCCGCAGCACCTCAGGCAGATGATCGACCTGGCCGTGCGGATGCTGCCGCCGGCCCTGGCCGGACGGCGCGCGTCGCGACCGGAGCCCGCGGGGGCGGCGGTCGGCACCCCCGAGGGGCGCCCGGACGCCGGCGGCACCAGGGCGGGCCGCCTGGTCAGGCTGGTGATCGACGGGCCCGCGGCCGGCGAGTGGCTGATACCCCTGGACGGCCCGGAGGCCGGCCCGCCCACCGGGGAGCCGGTGGGCGTGATGGTGCTGGACGGCATGGAGTTCTGCCAGCTGGCGGCCGCGCACCGCGACCCGGACCGGCTGCCGGTCGGCGAGCACGGCGACCGCGCGGCGATCCGCGAGGTGCTGCGCGCGACGCCGCTGCTCTCCCGCCCCTGACGGCCCGGCCCCTACGCGAAGACCACGGTCCGGGTGCCGTTCAGCAGCACCCGGTGCTCGCTGTGCCACTTCACCGCGCGCGCCAGCGCCTGGCACTCGACGTCCCGGCCGAGCGCGACCAGCTGGTCCGGGGTGGTGTCGTGGGTGACCCGGGCCACCTCCTGCTCGATGATCGGGCCCTCGTCGAGGTCGGCGGTGACGTAGTGCGCGGTGGCACCGATCAGCTTGACGCCCCGGACGTGCGCCTGGTGGTAGGGCTTGGCGCCCTTGAAGCTCGGCAGGAAGGAGTGGTGGATGTTGATCACCTTGCCGGAGAGCTCGGTGCAGAGCCGGTCCGAGAGCACCTGCATGTAGCGGGCCAGCACGACCAGTTCGACGTTCTCCTCGGCCACCAGGTCCAGCAGCCGCTGCTCGGCCTCGTCCTTGGTGTCCCTGGTCACCGGGATGTGGTGGAACGGGATGCCGTAGCCCTCGGTGAGGTCACGGAAGTCGGTGTGGTTGGAGACCACCGCGGCGATCTCCACCGGCAGCGCCCCGATCCGGGTGCGGAACAGCAGGTCGTTCAGGCAGTGCCCGAACCGGCTCACCATGAGGACGATCCGCAGCTTCTCCGCGCTGGGGTGGATCTGCCAGTCCATCCCGAAGGAGGCACCGATCGCGGCGAAGCTCGCCCGCAGCTTGTCGACGGTCACCGGCTCGGCGGCGGAGAAGTGCACCCGCATGAAGAACAGACCGCTGTCCCCGTCGCCGAACTGCTGGCTGTCGACGATGTTGCACCCGGTCATGAAGAGGTAGCTGGAGACCGCGTGGACGATGCCCTGCTTGTCGGGGCACGACAGCGTGAGGACGTACTGGGCGCTGGCCGGCTGCTGTTCCACGGTGGGGGTATCCCGTCCTGTGCTCGTGCTGGTGTGAATGCTCCAGCGTGTCACACTCCGGGACGCCCCCCGCCCGGCTGCCCGCACTGCGGGACGGACCGGCCCCGGCCTGCGCGGACGCCCCGCGCGGGCGCCCCGCGGGGGGCCGGGAGCCCGGTCAGACCTGGGTCACGATCCGCAGCACGTCCAGCGACCGCGGCGGCGCGTCCGGGTCCTCGCCGTCGTTGACCGCCAGCCGGACGTGCGCCTCGCGGGCGGCCCGGACGGCCTCCGGCCACCCGTGGTGCTCCAGGTAGGCGGCGGTCGGGGCGTCCGCGCCGACCTCGTGCAGGATCCGCACCACCCGCAGCACCGCGACGTCCACCACGGTGGCCTCGGCGGAGTCGCGGAAGATCGTGCCGACGTACTTCTCCGCCGACCAGCGGTCCAGCCAGGTGTCCTCGACCAGCCGGTAGACGGCGTCGGTCACGTCGCCGTAGCCCTCCAGGCCGGTCAGCCAGGCCTCCTGCTGGAACCCGGGGTCGGAGAGCATGTGCAGGGCCGAGCGGAGCCGGGCCCGCCAGCGCCACCAGGGAAGGTCGTTGAGCGGCATGCCGCCCATCGTGCTGGAGCGGTGGCCCGGACGAGAAGGGTTTCGGGCAGACCGATACGAAGATTCTGTGCTGGCGGACATGGTCAACGATCGTACGTTCCCCGACCGTTCGTGCTCCACTCGCGATCTACACGCGTTTCCCCCCGGATTTCCGTCCCCGTTGGTCATCTGTTGGCTTTACGGCCCTCTCGGCTTGCGGCGCCGGGGATTGGCTGGATCCGGTGCGCAGCACAGCGCGCCAGGGAGGGAAAGACCGATGACCAGCCGTAGGGGCTCGTCCCAGGCCACGCACCCGAACGCGGGACGGCGCCGCCGGCGCCCGATCGCCGCAGCCGCGACCCTCGCGGCTCTGCTCCCAACCCTCTTCTCGGCCTCCGCGTGCGGCGGACCGGCCGACGCCGCCACCGGCAGCGGCGACCTGACCGTGATGACCTGGGCCCCCTCGGGCACCGGTGCGACCGACCGGCCGGGCATGACCGCCCTGGCCGAGGCCATCGGCCGGGACATCAACGCCAAGGGCGGCCTGCACGGCCGCCGGCTGCAGGTGATCACCTGCAACGAGCACAACACCTCCGACGGCGCCAAGGCCTGCGCGCAGCAGGCGGTGGACGCCAAGGCGGTCGCGGTCCTCGGCTCCTACAGCCAGTGGGGCGACGACTTCATGCCCGTCCTGGAGCGCGCCGGGATCCCGCTGATCGGCGGCTACGGCCTGTCCCAGCTGGAGTTCAGCAGCCCGCTGTCCTACCCGGTGGGCGGCGGCCTGCCGGCCCTGATCGGCGGCAGCGGCCGTCAGCTGGTCGAGGCCGGCTGCAAGGCCGTGGCGCTGATCCGCCCGGACACGCCGGCCGGCGACAACCTGCTCGGCTACCTGGGCAACGCGCTCAAGCCGGCCGGGATCAAGCTGCTGGACGTCAAGGCGCCGGAGAAGTCCAACGACTACGGCCCGGTGGTCCGCAAGGCGATCGGCGGCGACCAGCAGGGCAACTGCGTCACCAGCGCGCTGGGCGCCGAGCCGACCGGCAACCTGCTGGACGCCTTCCGCCGGACCGGCGCGAAGAACACCCGGGTCGCCTCGGTGATCGGCAGCGTGCAGCAGTCGGTGGTCGACTCCACCGGCGGCGACAACGGCCCGCTGGCCGGCGCCTTCGTCACCGGCTGGTACCCGCCGGAATCGGCCAAGACCTGGGACGGGCTGCGCGCGGTGATCCGCGGCGAGAGCGCGGGCCGGCACATCGACGCCGCCGACCCCGGGGTGCAGACCACCTGGGTCGCCTACGAGGTGTTCCGCCAGATCGCCGACCGGCTGAGCGCGGCCGGGCGCCCGATCGGCAACAAGACGGTCACCGGGCTGCTGGACGGCGGGGAGCAGATCGACGTGGGGCTCACCCCGCCGCTGAACTGGTCCACCACCAACATGCTGCCGAGCACCGAGTCGCCGCGGCTGGTGAACACCTGGGTCACCTACCAGGTGGTCAAGGGCGGGCAGCTCACCCTGGACCGGCCCGGCTTCGTGGACGTGCGCTGGGTGCTCACCGGGGGCAGGCCGCCGGCCTGAGCCCGCGCTCCCCGCGATCGTCAGGGGCCCGGCCGCACCGGCGGCCGGGCCCCGGCCGTTTCCGGGACCGCCCGCCGTCGCCGGGGCGGGCCCGGCCGGACCGGGCGCGACCGGCGCGACCGGCGCGACCGGCGCGACCGCTCAGAGGTCGCCGTCGGTCCGGGTGGGCAGACCGGTCTGGCCGGCCACGGTGTTCCAGAGCCCGGCCGCCTGCTTCTTGGCGGTGGTGGCGGTGCCGCTCGCGGCGACCGCGTTCTTGTAGTGCTGATTGTCGTTCTTCTTCGGGTCGCAGCCGCCCTGCGCGTCCCCGGCCCAGGCCGCGTACTCGTCGTCGGCGGTCGCCGAGGCCGTCCAGGCCGCGTTCAGCTGCTCGACCAACTGCGGTCCGCCGGAGAGCTTGTCGGTCTTCAGCCCCGCCAGCTTGGTCTGGAGCTCACGGCGCTGGCCCGCCGCGGCGGTCAGCGCCTGCTGCGACTCGGGAAGCTTCTCGCACTTCTGCACCGAGGCGACCGCGCCGATCACGGCCTGCCGGCTGTCGTTGGCGGTGCCGAGCAGGTCGGAGAGCGCCTGGGCCTGCGCCTTGACCTCCGGAGAGACCGAGGCGGTCGACGGGGCGGCGCTCGGAGCGGTGGCGGCGGTCGTGCCGCCGCCGGTGACCACGGGGACCGCCTGCTTGTCCGGGCCGGTCGGCTCGTCGTCCTTGTCCAGCAGCACCACGACCAGCACGGCCGCCGCGAGGCAACCCGCCACCACGGCGCCGATGACCAGCTTGGAGGAGGAACGGCCGCCGCGTCCGCCGTCCCGCGCCGCCGGCGCCCCGCCCGGGTACTCCTGACCGGCCGGCGGACGGCCCTGGAAGCCCGGCGCGGCGTAGCCGGGCTGAGCGGGCGGGTAGCCCCCCGGGGTCTGCGGGTCCCCCGCCGGGTACGTCGGCAGGTACTGGGTGGCCTGGCCCGGGTCGACCGGGGCGGCCGGATAACCCGGCTGCGGCGCACCGCCCCAGCCGGGCTGGGCGCCCGCCGACTGGGCCGGGATGGCCTGGGTCGGCAGCGCGCTGTCGCCGAGGTACTCCGGCTGTCCGGACGGCGGACCCTGGTACGGGCCGGCCGGCTGGCCCGGGTACGGCTGGACCTGCCGGCCCGGGTACCCCGGCTGCTGCCCCTGCGGCGGGCCCGCCTGCTGCCCGGCGTGCGGTCCCGCCGGCGGCCCCGGCTGCTGCCCCTGCGGCGGGCCCGCCTGCTGACCCTGCTGCTGACCCGGCTCCGGGCGGAACAGGTCGTCCAGGTTGAAGTCACCCGAGTTGGGATACGAGCGGCGCTGGCTCAACGCGATTCCTCACCTGTGCACGCCCGCGCGCTGACGGCGGACCACATCTCGTCGGTTCTTGGGAGCATCACAGTTCCTTGGACGTCGCGCCCACGCTACCGGTTCACCGAACCGGCCGACCACGTGGGCGGACATCCCTCACCGACCCTGCACGCTCCCCGCCGACCGTCGTCTCAGGCGGCCTCGGCCTCCGCCCGGGCCTGGAACTCGCGGACCACCCGCTGCTCCCGGAAGGGCTCCAGCCGGCGCCGGAACTCGTCCAGGTACTCCACGCCGCGGTTGGACCGCAGTCCGCTGAGCAGCCGGACCGCCTGGGCCCCGGTCTCGCAGGCCCGTTCGAGGTCGCGCTGCTGCAGCTGCGCCGTCGCCAGCAGGACGAGGTCCACCGCCCGGCGCCGCACCCGGGTCGGCGGGTGCAGGTCGAGCGCCCGGCGGGCGTAGTGCTCGGCCTGGCCGGCCTGTTCGAGATCCCGGTGGCAGTGGGCCAGTTCGTCGGCGAGGTAGGCGTCGTCGAAGTGCACGATCCAGTCCGGGTCGTCCTCCGGACGGCGCTTCTCCATCATCTCCAGCGCCTTGGCGGCCACCGCCTCGCAGGCCTTGGCGTCGCCGAGCAGGGCGTGCCCGCGCGCCTCCGCCGCGTAGAACATCGCCATCGCGGTGGGGGTGGCCACCGTCCGCGCCCCCTCCTGGGCGGCCCGGGCGAGCTGGGCGATCTCCCGCGGGTTGCCCAGGGTCGCCGCGAGGTGGCTCATCGAGGCGGCCAGCACGTACCCGCCGTAGCCGCGGTCGTCCGCGGCCTGGGCGAGGCGCAGCGCCTGGATGTAGTAGCGCTGGGCCAGGCCTGGCTGGCCGGTGTCCACCGCCATGTAGCCCGCCAGCTCGGTCAGCCGCGCGACGGCGGCGAAGAGCTGACGCCCGGTCTCGTCCCGGTAGGAGCCGCCGAGCAGCCCGGAGACCACGCTGTTGAGGTAGTGCACCACCACCGGGCGGACGTGCCCGCTGCCGAACCGGTGGTCGAGGTCGACCAGCATCGCGGTGGTCGCCTTGACGGCCGCGACGTCGGTCGGACCGACCCTGGTGCCGCCGGTGCGGGCCACCACCGGGTCGGGCGGGGTGATCAGCCAGTCCCGGCTGGGCTCGACCAGCGCGGAGGCCGCCACCGTCGCCCCGGTCAGGAAGTCCCGGCGGCCGACGTCGCTGCGCCACAGCTCGCAGACCTGCTCCAGGGCGGCGCCGATCGTCGGCGCGAACTGCAGCCCGATCCCCGAGCTGAGGTTCTTGCCGTCGGCCATGCCGATCTCCTCGACCGACACGCTGCGGCCGAGCTTTCGCCCCAGCGCCTCGGCGATCACCGCCGGCGCCTGTCCGCGCGGTTGCTGGCCGCGGAGCCAGCGTGCGACGGAGGTCTTGTCGTAGCGCAGGTCCAGACCGTGTTCGGCTCCGCAGAGATTGACTCTCCGTGCCAGTCCGGCGTTGGAGCAGCTGGCCTCCTGGATCAGCTGCTGGAGACGCTCGTTGGGCTGTCGTGCGACAAGTGGTCTCGCGGCCATTGGGCTTCGCCTCCCCACACCCTCCGGTCCCGGCCGGCGGGCGACGCTTTCTGCTGATCTCTGTTGCCGAGTTGCCGACTGTCCGACCGTTCAAGGAAACTGACACAAGGTTAGCGATCAGCAACGCCAGCGGGATACCCACGGTGACGATCCCCACCCCCCACGCGCCCGGGAAAATGCTCCCGTGCGCCCCCACTGCGCCCACCCCGCCTCCCCCCGGCGCGCTCCCGCACGGTCCGTCTCACCGGTTCGGGTGAATTGCCACCACCTGGTGCAACGGCCCGGACCCGGCCGTAACCCGCCTCACGCACGGTAGTTGAGCACCCCGTGGATGACATTCCCGACTCCCCCGACCGGGGCTCCGACGCCGGACCGCCCGCGCTGCTCGTCGAAGCCGTCGGCTATGCCGAGACCCGTCACTGGGAGGTCGCCCCGGGCGCCTGGCTGATCGACGGCGACGGGTCCGCCCGTTGCTCCTGCGGGGAGCGGCGGTGCGCGCTGCCCGGCGCCCACCCGATCGACACGGACTGGGCACGTCGGGCGTGCGCCGGTCCGGGCGCGGTGCGGCACTGGTGGACGGAGCGCCCGGAGGCGTCGATCCTGCTGCCCACCGGCCGCTCCTTCGACGTGCTGGACGTCCCGGAGGTGGCCGGCTGCCTGGCGCTGGCCCGGATGGAGCGGATGGGACTGCAGCTCGGGCCGGTGGCGGTGGTCCCGGCCGCGCCGGGACGGTCCGGCCGGCGGCTGCACTTCCTGGTGCTGCCCGGGGTGGCGGCCAGGCTGCCGGAGATGCTCCGCCGGCTGGGCTGGCAGCCCGGCCGGCTGGACCTGGTGGCGCGCGGCGAGGGGGACTGGACGGTGGCCCCGCCGTCCCGGGTCGGCCCGGGCGGCTTCGCCCAGTGGGCCCGCTCGCCGTCCGCGTTCAACCGCTGGCTGCCGGACGCCGCCGAGCTGGTCAGTCCGCTGGCCTACGCCTGCGCACGCGAGGCGCGGTCCGCCGCCGGGCGTTCCGGCCGGCCGGTGGGGGTGCGCTGACCGCTCCACGCGCCGCACCACCGGTACCGCCGGCCGCCGGACGGCCGGCCCCGGATCCGCCGCCCCTGCGCCGATCGGGTGAGGGGCGTGCACCGCGCGAGACCCCGCGCACCCGTGACGGGCCCTGTCTCCCACCGGAGGCGGGGCCCGTCATACGCATGTGCGGATAAGGGTTCGGTGTACCCGCTGCTCAACGGCGAAAGCCCCTCGTACGAGTGACAACACTCAAGGATTGTCTTGATCGGCCGAGTGGCAGAACTACCGACGTGAGGGGCCGCCGGACGGGGCGCTCGGACGGGGAAGCCGGGCGGGGCGGACGGGAGGGACGGAGGGGAACCGGAGGGGAGCGGGAGGGACGGGAGGGGCAGGGCGGGGCCGTGGTACCGGCCGGGTTCGGGGAGGCCGGTGCCACGGAAGCGGGAGGGACGGGGAGGGCCGGCGGGGGGGGGGGGCCCCCGGGGGGCCCCCCCCCCGCGCCATAAAAAAAAAAAAAAACCCCCCAAACCAAAAAA
>NZ_JBHJRC010000348.1:0-8195 GCF_042261735.1 Kitasatospora sp. NPDC056327
GGGCTCCCGCCCCTGGCCGCCGGCCACGCCGGTCCGCCTGCCAGGGCCCGCGGACCGGCGGCGTCACCGCAGTACCGCATGAAGGCACCACCGCACAGTACGAACTCACGGCCCCCTGGCCGGACCGTTCCATCTTGCACACCTAGGAGAGCAGCATGTCCCGCACCAGCGCCCGTCTCGCCGCCGTCGCCACCGCTGTTGTGCTCGCCACCACCGGTGCGGCCGCCTCGGCCACCGCCGAGGCCGCCACCCCGGCCACCGGCAGCGCCGTGGTGAACGAGAGCAACACCTTCCTCGTCAACTCCCTCTCGGCGGGCGTCATGGTCTTCGCCCTCCCGACGGCCACCGGCTCCTACGACAGCACGACCGGCCTGTCCGCGTCGTTCCCGGTGACCGGCGGTTCTGCCAACCTCCCGGCGTACTACGGTGACGTCCGGCTGGGCGGCGGGCTGCTCTTCATCAACCTGCGCACCGGCAAGTCCGCCGTCTTCAAGGACCTGGCCTTCAACGTCACCACCTGGCAGATCACCGGCGTTCCGCAGGGCGCCACCGCCCCGGTCGCGCTGCTCGACCCGGCCGGTGACACCTCGGTCTCCGGCAACGCCGCCGGCGGCTCGCTGCAGGCCTCCGACCTCCAGGTGGACGAGGAGGGTGCGAAGTACCTCGACACCAAGCTGAACACCACCTTCTTCACCCCGGGCCAGTCGGTGGGTTCGCTCTCCTTCACCTTCAAGGCCGGCAGCTGACCAGCACCAGATGACGGCGGCGGGGTCCGGATGTCCGGGCCCCGCTGTTCCGCGCTCCGGGAAACAACGGGTGACGGGCGATCAACAAGGGTTGTTCGCAGGCGTGTTGTGGCCTCGTACACCCTGGCGATCCACGGTGTCCATGTACGGCTGGCCGAATGGTGACGGACCATCGGCGGCATCTGGCCACTTGCGTCGGGGTCCTGCCGGTTCCCCGTCTACGCGCGCAGCGCGTCCCTGGAGGTGCACGTCATGAGAGTCCGTCCACCGGGTTCGAGAGCCCTGGGGAGGTGGGGCAGGGGGCTGCTGGTGCTGGGGACGGCCTGGGCCGTTGTAGGGGTCTCGGCGATCCTCCCGCTGGGGGCGGGAACGGTGCTGCAGGCGTCGGCCGCGACTCCGACGACCGTCGAGGGGCCGGCCGTCTGGGATCCGGTCACCGGGACGCACGGCGCGAAGGGCAGGATCACCGTCTCCTCGACGACCAACCTCACCAACGAGGTCGTCCGCGTCTCCTGGGAGGGCTTCACTCCCACCGTCGATCCGTTCGGCAATCCGGTGAAGTTCGTGAAGCTGAACAGCTCCACGGGGCAGGAGCTGTACCCCGTACGGATCTACCAGTGCCGGGGAACCGACCCGACCGTGCACGACTGCTACGGCAGCACCAAGTTCAACCAGGACCCCTCGAAGGGCTTTCTGCAGCCGGTCCCTCCGCCCGGCACCATCACGCCGGACTTCCCCTTCAACGGAGCGGTCCGGGTCACCGGCCCGGACGGCCGTGGTGAGGCGGACATCGAGGTCTGGACCGCGGAGGAGAGCCCGAGCCTCAAGTGCGACGCGAAGAATCCGTGTTCGCTGGTGGTGGAGGCCAACTACGGCGGCAACTCCCTCGGCTTCACCGAGGACGGGATTCCCAAGATCGACTGCAGTGACCACACGCTCGACAACCCGGCGGTCAGCGGCTTCTTCGCCATGGCGTCGGAGGCGGTCTTCTCCATGAACGCCGCGGAGAACGACACCTGGTACCCGGGCGAGCGCTGTGCCTGGGACAACCGGACGGTCATCCCGCTCAGCTTCGCGCCCACCACGGGTGACTGCCAGGCCTCCACCATCGACCTGCGGGTCGGCGGCCTGGCGATGGCCAACCGGGCGATGCAGCGATGGCGCGCAGGACTGTGCCAGGGGACGAAGCCGCTCGGGGTCGACTACGTGGCCAACACCGGTGAGCCGCAGGCCCGGGCCAACTTCCGGGACAAGAAGGGGCCGGACATCGCCCTGACCGCGCTGCCGGAGGGCGAGCCGGCCAACCGGCCGTACGTCTACGCTCCGCTCGCGACCTCGGCGATCTCGGTGGCCTACCGGGTGGACGATTTCGTGAACTCCGGCCAGATCACCACGCTCAACCTCACGCCACGGCTGCTGGCGAAGATGCTGACCCAGTCCTACACGCTGTCCAAGGGCGTCAAGATCGAGTCCGTCGACGGCAATCCGGTCTGCATCTTCGAGGACAAGGACTTCCTCGACATCAACCAGCTCGACGCCGCGAACGGCCAGCGCTGGCCCAAGTGCACCGAGCAGTCCTGGGTGGCCGACTCGGCGCCCATCGTGCTCGGCGGCACCACCGATCTGATCTACCAGCTGACCTCGTGGATCGCCGGTGACCCGGAGGCCGCGGCGTTCCTGCGCGGTGAGCCGGACCCGAACAACATGCACGTCAACACCTTCTACCGGCAGCCTGCGTTCCCCGGCTACCCGGTGGACGCGATCCGGATCCAGGACTACTCGGGTCCGAACAAGTTGAAGTCGTTCGAGATCAATCCGCTCAACAGCGGGCTCGGTCAGGTGGCGCGCAACCTCCTGATGAACAAGCCCACCTGTCAGCTCCCGGACCCGGACGCCGAGGGCAAGCACCCTGCGTGCCCGCCGGTCGACCCGGGCCGCCGCGGACTGTTCGCGATCATGGACAGCGGGCAGGCCAAGGCCTACGGCATGTCCGAGGCCACGCTGCGCAACCCGGCGGGCCAGTTTGTGAAGCCGACCCTGGACACCCTCCAGGCGGCCGTCGCGACCATGCCGGTCGACCCGGCCACCGGTACCCAGAAGCTGCCCTACGGCGTTGCAGACACCGAGTTCTCGAAGTCGGCGCAGGCGTACCCGCTCGCGGTCGTGCAGTACGCCATGGCGCCGACGGCCGGTCTCTCCACCGAGACGGCGAACGCCGCGACCGAGTTCCTGCGGCGGGTCACCGACCCGGCGGAGGGGCAGCGTTACGGCAACGAGCCGGGACGGCTGGCGGACGGCTTCCTCGCGTTGACCGAATCCCAGCAGGAGCAGGCGCGGTCCGCCGTGGCGCACGTTGCGGCGCAGGACGGTACCTACCCCGGCAACCAGACCGGTCCCAAGCAGCCGGAGCCCGAGCCCGAGCCCGAGCCGGAGCCCGAGAACGGCAACGGCGGGACCGGTGGTGAGAACGGCACGACCGGCGGGACCGGTGGTGAGAACGGCACGACCGGTGGCACCACCGGCGGTTCGTCGGGTTCATCGGGTTCGTTGGGTTCCTCCGGCGGTACGGACGGGTCGTCGGGAGGCTCGTCGGGTTCCTCCGGCGGCACGGGTTCCACCGGTTCCACGAGGTCGACCGGAAGCAAGGGCACGACCGGCGCGACGGGCTCCGGCTCGTCGGGATCGGTCGGTTCGACCGATCCGACCGACACCGCAGCGGCCGGTGGGACCGTTCCGGCCGCCGGTGCGCCGACGGCCCCGGTCGTCCCCGCCAAGGCCGGGACGACCCCGGGTGCGACCACCGGCCCGATCGCCGCTGCTCCGATCGCTGCCGGTACTCCGGCCGCTGACCGCTCCGGTGGTGCGCGGCTGCTGCTGCCGATCGCTCTGATCGCCGGCGGGATCCTGTTGGTGGGTGGCCCGCTGGCGCTCGTCCTGGCCGGCACGCCGGCCGGTGCGCGGATCGCCGCCGGGGCTTCCGGCGCCTGGGCGCGCTTGCGGCCGGGCCGCCGCGCCTGACGGCGCACCTTCCGACTCGGCGGGGCCGCTGTCCAGGCCCCGCCGAGTCCCTTCCCCGTCCCCGCCAGTTCCCTGCACCTGTCCCGTACCGAGCGCGCCGGAGAGCAGACCATGACAGCCGCCGCCGAGCCCGCGACACCGTTCGCCGAGACTCCAGGCCAGCCGGACCCCGATGTCCCCCGCACCATCACCGCCCCGTCCACACCCGGTGACCGGCTGTTCCGCGGTTTCCTGCGAGCGGCCGGGCTCTCAGTCTTCGCGATCATGGGCCTGATCGCCTTCTTCCTCATCCTGCGCGGCGCCGACGCGCTGCGGGCAGTGGGCTTCTCCTTCTTCACCGAGGAGAAGTGGCTGACCCAGGCGCACAACTTCGGTATCGCCTCGGTGCTGCCCAACGGCCTGCTGATCGCCGTGATCGCGCTGGTGATCGCGGTGCCGGTGGCCCTGGCCACGGCGATCTTCATCTCCGAGTACGCGCCGGTCCGGCTGCGGGCGACGCTGATCTCGCTGATCGACCTGATGGCGGCGATCCCCAGCATCGTCTACGGCCTCTGGGGCTTGTTCTTCCTCCAGCCGCGGATCATCGGCTTCGTCCGCTGGCTGTCCAACCACTTCGGCGACGTGATCCCGTTCCTCAAGGTCCGTACCGGTGACATCAGCACCTCGTACACCTCGTCGACGTTCATCGCCGGCGTGGTCGTCTCGCTGATGATCATCCCGATCGTCACCTCGCTCAGCCGTGAGGTGTTCTCCCAGGCACCGCAGGGCGAGCGGGAGGGTGCCTACGCGCTCGGCTCGACCCGCTGGGGGATGGTGCGCACGGTGGTTCTGCCGTTCGGCCGCGGCGGCGTGATCGGCTCCGTGATGCTCGGCTTCGGCCGCGCGATGGGCGAGACGATCGCCGTCGCGCTGATCATCTCGCCCAACTTCGAGCAAATCACCCACGTCCTGGAGAACGGCGCCAACTCGATCTCCGCACTGATCGCCCTGCGCTTCGGCGAATCGGACCCGCTCTCGCTCTCGGCACTGATGGCGGCCGGCCTGGTGCTGTTCGCGCTCACGCTGCTGGTCAACGTCGCGGCCGGCTTCGTGATCAACCGGTCCCGGTCCGGCGCGACCACGGCGGACTGACCGTGGACCGTTCGCACCGCTCCCGCCCGCTGCCGCCCCGTCCTGGAGGGACGACCCGATGACCACCCTCGACCTGCCGGCCGGCGCCGCACCCGCACCCGTCCCGGCGCCGGCCCTGCCGAAGGCCCCGCCGCCCGAGCGCAAGCTCCGGATCGGTGGGGTGACCCGCGAGGACGTCCTGACCATCCTCGGCGCCCTGACCGGCTCGCTCGCGCTGGACTGGATCCTGTACGAGCGGGTCATGCCGTTCAGCGGCGCGTTCGGCTTCCTCGTCTGCTGGTACGTGCTGTTCCTCACCGGGTACGCGATGCTCGGCCGGCTCCAGTGGGGACCGCTGCTGGTGCGCGAGCGGCTGGTGGCGGTGGTCGCCTGGAGCGCCGGCCTGCTGGTGCTCGCGCTGATCGCCGACCAGATCGGCTACATCGCGATGCGCGGCTACGAGGCGGCGCAGCACCTCAACTTCTTCACCGAGTCGATGGAGACCACCTCCGCGCTCTCGCCGATCACCTCGGGCGGTGCGCTCAACGCCGTCGTCGGCTCGCTCGAACAGCTGGGTCTGGCCACGCTGTTCGCCGTTCCGCTGGGCATCTCGGCGGCGGTCTTCATGTCCGAGGTCGGTGGCCGGATGGCCCGCCCGGTGCGGACACTGGTCGAGGCGATGACGGCGCTCCCCTCCATCGTCGCCGGTCTGTTCGTGCTGGGCGTCGTGATCATCACCCTGGGCTTTGAGAAGAGCGGCTTCGCCGCCTCGCTGGCGCTGACCGTGATGATGATGCCGATCGTCACCCGGGCCGCCGAGGTGGTCATCCGACTGGTGCCCGGCACCCTGCGGGAGGCCTCCTACGCGCTCGGCGGGAGCCAGTGGCGGACCGTCTGGAACGTCGTCCTGCCGACCGCCCGTCCGGGCCTGGTCACCGCGGTGGTGCTCGGCATGGCCCGCGGCGTCGGCGAGACCTCGCCGGTGCTGCTGACCGCGGGGTTCACCACCCAGTTCAACGGCAACCCGTTCAGCGACCGGCAGGTCTCGCTTCCGCTCTACATCTGGAACTACGTCAAGACCCCGTACCCGGACATGGTCGCGCGCGCCTTCGCGGCCGGTCTGACCCTGATGACCGTGGTGCTGATCCTGTTCGTCACTGCCCGCGTTCTGGGCGGTCGCCGACCGGGTCAGCTGACCCGCCGGCAGCGCCACCGGATCGACCGCGCGGCCCGGGCGGCCGAGGCGGCCGCGCTGGACGCGCACCGGACGGCCGGGCCCGCCGCGGCGGGAGTGCACTGATGTCCGTAACAACCACCCTCCGTACCAGAGGAGTTCCCATGTCGTGGGAGGCCGTTCGCCGACCCGTGGCACGTACCGCTGCCATGCTGGTCGCCCTGTGTCTGACCGCAGCCGCGCTGTTGCTGGGGCAGAGCGTCCCGGCCTTCGCGGCATCCACCTCGTTGAACGCGGACGGGTCGAGCTGGGCCGGTCCGGCCATCGACCAGTGGCGCAACGACGTCAACCCGCTGGGCATCAAGATCAACTTCAGTGCGACGGGCTCCGCGGCCGGCCGGGCCCAGTGGGCCCTCGGGCAGAACGACTTCACCGCCTCCGACGTGCCGTTCCGCACTCAGATCGACACGGGGGTCGGCTCCGGCGGTCACCAGGGGGGCTCGGGCAACGTCGAGAACCCGGTGTACGGGTACTCCTACGTCCCGATCACCGCGGGCGGCACCGCGTTCATGTACAACCTCACCGTTGCCGGCAAGCAGGTCCGTGACCTGCGACTCTCGCCGAAGACCATCGTCGAGATCTTCACCGGCAAGATCACCAACTGGAACGACCCGAAGATCACCGCGGACTACGGCAAGGCACTGCCGTCGCTGCTGATCACCCCGATCATCCGCTCGGACGGCTCGGGCGCCACCGCCCAGTTCACCCGCTGGATGCAGCACACCTTCAAGGACGAGTGGGAGGCCTACTGCCGCAGTGTCAACAACGTGACCTGTGGTGACTACACGGAGTTCTTCCCGAAGTCCGGCCGGATGTCCGCGCTGAACGGCTCCGACGTCGTCGCGAACTACATCATGGGCTCGGCCGGCGCGGGCACCATCGGCTACGACGAGTACGCCTTCGCCAAGTCCAGCAACTGGCCGGTCGTCAAGGTGCTCAACCCCGCCGGCTACTTCACGCTTCCCACCGCGTCCAATGTGGCCGTCGCCCTCACCGCCGCCAAGATCCGCGGCGTGGACGACGACACCTCGCCGAATGACCCGAACTACCTCCAGCAGAACCTCAACGGCGTCTACACCAACGCCGACCCCCGGTCCTACCCGGTCTCCAGCTACAGCTACCTGATCGTTCCGCGCAAGGACGCGGCACTGCCCGTCCCGCCGCGCTTCAACGACGACAAGGGCAGCGCACTCAGCCGCTTCATCTCCTACGTGCTCTGCGCCGGTCAGGGCAAGGCCGACGACCTCGGCTACTCCCCGATCCCGCGCAACCTGGTCCGCGGCGGGATCCTGCAGTCCACCCACATTCCCGGAAACGCCAGCCCGGTCGACCCCAACACGCTCGCCAACTGCCCCAACCCGACCTTCACGGGTGAGGTGCTGACCGTCCTCCAGAACGCCCCGCAGCCCAGCGAGTGCGACAAGAAGGGTGCCCCACTGGACTGCAAGCCGGGTGCGACCGGTGGTGGTTCCGGCGGTTCCGGCGGAGCTTCGTCGGGCGGTTCCGGCGGTTCTGCCTCCGGCGGCGCGTCCTCCGGCGGTGCGGGTGCCTCCGGCGGTACCGGTGCCACCGGCGGTACGGGTGCGGGCAGCACCGGATCGACGGGCAAGGCGGGCACCGGCAAGGCCACGACCACCAAGACCCCCGGCGCCACCGGCGCCGGTACGACCGGCGCGGGCGCGACCGGCGGCGGTGCCGCGGGCGGTGCCGGGACCGGCACCGGTACCGGTGCGGCGGGTGACCCGAACGCCCCGGCGGCCGGCGCCGGCGACCCGAACGCGGTGGCCGCCGAGGGCGACGGGCAGGCGGCCGAGGAGGTCGTGGACCCGCAGACCGGCCAGGTGGTCGCGCGCGGCCGCGGGGGCGGCGCCACCGAGGTGGCCGCGGACGTGGTCGAGGTCGCGGGTCGTCCGGAGGACTGGACGCTCAGCACCCTCACCGCGCTCGAACTGCTCGCCGTCGTCATCGTCCCGCCGCTGCTCGGGCGCCGTCTGCTGCGCCGCCGTTCGCAGGGCGGCCGGTCATGACGGCCCCCGCCCTGGAGAAGCCCGCCGGGCCGGCGCCGAGCGCGCCGGCCCCTCGCCGGC
>NZ_JBHJRC010000349.1:0-8180 GCF_042261735.1 Kitasatospora sp. NPDC056327
CCACCGACCCACAAGCCCTCGCCACCGCCCTCGCCACCATCCCCACCGAACACCCCCTCACCGCCGTCATCCACATCGCCGGCACCACCGACGACGTCCTGCTGGAGTCGCTCACCCCCGAACGGCTGGCCCCGGTGGTCCGGGTCAAGGCGGACGCGGCACTGCACCTGCACCGGCTGACCGCGGACGCCGATCTGGCGGCGTTCGTGATGTTCTCCAGCCTCGCGGGCACCCTGGGCAACCCCGGCCAGGCCAACTACGCCGCCGCCAACGCCGCCCTGGACGGCCTGGCGCAGCTGCGCCACGCCCAGGGCCGGCCGGCGCTCTCCCTGGCCTGGCCGCTCTGGGAGCAGAGCAGCGCCATCACCGAGCACCTGGACGCCGCCCAGCTCTCCCGGATCCGGCAGACCGGCCTGACGCCGCTCCCCTCGGAGCAGGGCCTGGAGCTGCTCGACGCCGCGCTCGCCCGGCGGGTGCCGGCCGTCGTCCCGGCGCTGCTGGACACCGGCCGGCTGCGCCGGCTGCCGGTGCTGCCCCCGCTGCTGCGCGGCCTGGTCCGGGGCCGCCGCCCCGCCGCCGCGGCCGCCGGCGGCGCGTCCGCGGCCGACGGGCTGACCCGGCTGGGCGAGCCCGAACTGACCCGGGCCGTCCGGGACCTGGTGCGGTCCAACGTCGCGACCGTGCTGGGCCACGCCTCGGCGGACGTGGTGAACATGGAGCTGGCCTTCAAGGGGCTCGGCTTCGACTCGCTGACCGCCGTGGAGTTCCGCAACCGCCTGAACGCGGCCACCGGGCTCCGGCTCTCCGCCACCCTGGTCTTCGACCACCCCACCCCGGCCGCGCTCGCCGCCCACCTGCGCGAGGAGATCGCCGGCCACCGCGCCGACGCGCCCGCACCGACGGTCCGGGCGGCGCCGGCCGCCGACCCGGACGAGCCGATCGCCATCGTCTCGATGGGCTGCCGCTACCCGGGCGGGGTGACCTCCCCCGACGGGCTGTGGGAGCTGGTGGCGAACGCCACCGACGCCATCGGCGAGTTCCCCGGCGACCGCGGCTGGGACCTCGAAAAGCTCTACGACCCGGACCCGGAGCAGCCCGGCACGACCAACACCCGGCACGGCGGATTCGTCTACGACGCGGGCGACTTCGACCCGGCGTTCTTCGGGATGTCCCCGCGCGAGGCGCTGGCCACCGACCCCCAGCAGCGGCTGCTGCTGGAGACCGCCTGGGAGACGGTCGAACGCGCCGGGATCGACCCCGCCGCACTGCGCGGCAGCCGCACCGGCGTCTTCACCGGCGTGATCCCGCAGCAGTACGGCGCGACCGTCACCGACGTGCCGGCCGACCTGGAGGGCTACCTCGCCACCGGCACCACCACCTCGGTGGCGTCCGGCCGGGTCAGCTACGTGTTCGGTCTGGAGGGCCCGGCCGTCTCCGTCGACACCGCCTGCTCCTCCTCCCTGGTCGCCCTGCACCTGGCCGCCCAGGCGCTGCGCTCCGGCGAGTGCGACCTCGCGCTCGCCGGCGGCTCGACCGTGATGTCCAGCCCCGGCCTGTTCGTGGAGCTGGGCCGCCAGCGCGGCCTGTCGCCCGACGGCCGCTGCCGGGCGTTCTCCGACGACACCGACGGCACCGGCTTCTCCGAGGGCGCGGGCCTGGTACTGCTGGAGCGGCTCTCCGACGCCCGCCGCAACGGCCACCGCGTCCTCGGGCTGATCCGCGGCTCGGCGGTCAACCAGGACGGCGCCAGCAACGGCCTGACCGCGCCCAGCGGCCCGGCCCAGCAACGGGTCATCCGGGCGGCGCTCGCCGCGGCCGGACTGACCACCGCCGACGTGGACGCGGTCGAGGCGCACGGCACCGGCACCACCCTCGGCGACCCGATCGAGGCCCAGGCCCTGCTGGCCACCTACGGCCGGGACCGCGACGCCGACCGCCCGCTGCGGCTCGGCTCCGTCAAGTCCAACATAGGCCACACCCAGGCCGCCTCGGGCATCGCGGGCGTCATCAAGATGGTCATGGCGATGCGCCACCAGGTGCTGCCGAAGACCCTGCACGTCAGCGAGCCCAGCCGGCACATCGACTGGTCGTCCGGCGCCGTCGAGCTGCTCACCGAGCCGGTCGCCTGGCCGGCCGGCGACGGCCGGACCCGCCGCGCCGCGGTCTCCTCCTTCGGCATCAGCGGCACCAACGCCCACGTCGTCCTGGAGGAACCGCCCGCCGACCGGGCCCCCGTCGGCCCCCCGGCCCCGGCCAAGGTGGAGCCGCCCGCCGCGCTCCTCTGGCCGCTGTCCGGGCGCACCGAGCAGGCCCTGCGCGACCGGGCCCGCTCCCTGCACGCCTTCGCCACCGCCCGCCCCGGCCTGCCGGCCGCCGTCCTGGGCCGCGCCCTGACCACCGGCCGGCCCGCGCACGAGCGCCGGGCCGCCGTGGTCGGCGCGGACCGCGAGGAGCTGCTGGCCGGGCTCGCCGCGCTGGCCGAGGGCCGTCCGCTGCCCACCGTGGTGACCGGTACCCCGGCCGGCGACACCGGCCGCACCGTGTTCGTCTTCCCGGGCCAGGGCTCGCAGTGGACCGGCATGGCGACCCGTCTGACGGCCGAACAGCCGGTCTTCCGGGACCACCTGCTGGCCTGCGCCGACGCGCTCGCCCCGCACGTGGACTGGTCGCTGACCGAGGAGCTGGACGGCCCGCTGGACCGGGTGGACGTCGTCCAGCCCGCGCTGTGGGCCGTCATGGTCTCGCTGGCCGCGCTCTGGCGCGCGCACGGCGTCCACCCGGACGCGGTGATCGGCCACTCCCAGGGCGAGATCGCCGCCGCGTACGTGGCGGGCGCGCTCAGCCTGGAGGACGCCGCCAAGGTGGTGGCGCTGCGCAGCCGGGCCCTGACCGTGCTGGCCGGCACCGGCGCGATGGCCTCCCTCGCGCTGCCCGCCGAGCGGGTGCGGGAGCTGCTGGAGCCGTACGGGGGCGCCGTCACCGTCGCCGCCGTCAACGGCCCGCTGAGCACCGTGGTCTCCGGCGACCCGGACGCCGTGGACGCGGTCGTGGCCGGCTGCGGGGCCGACGGCCTGCGGGCGCGCAGGATCCCGGTGGACTACGCCTCGCACTCCCCGCACGTGGAGAGCCTGCGCGAGGAGCTGCTGGAGCTGCTGAAGGACATCCGGCCGCGCAGCGGCGACATCGCCTTCCACTCCACCCTCACCGGCGGCCTGTTCGACACCGCCGGGCTGGACGCCGACTACTGGTTCCGCAACCTGCGCAACACCGTGCGCTTCCACGAGACGGTCGGGCTGCTGCTGGAGAGCGGTCACCGCACCTTCGTGGAGACCACCGCGCACCCGGTGCTCACCTCGGCCGTCGACGACGCCCTGGCCGCCGCCGGGGTGACGGGCGTCGTGCTGCCGACGCTGCGCCGCGGCGACGGCGGCCTGGACCGCTTCCTGGTCTCGGCCGGCGAGGCCCACGTCCGGGACGTGCCGTTCGGCCTCGCCCCGCTGTTCGAGGGCGTCCCCGCCGCGCTGCCCGCCCTGCCCGAGCTGCCGACCTACCCGTTCCAGCGGGAGCGGTTCTGGCTGAGCGCGGAGCCCACCGCGGCCGGGGACCCGAGCGGGCTGGGGCTCACCCCCGGCACGCACCCGGTCGTGCCGGCGAGCAGCCGGCACCCGCACCGTGACGAGTTGCTGCTCACCGGCAGCCTCTCCGCGCACACCCACCCGTGGCTGGAGGACCACGCCGTGCACGGCACACGGATCCTGCCCGGCACCGCCCACCTGGACCTCGCCCTGCACGCGGCCGGCCTGGTCGGCGCGGCCGGGGTGGAGGAGCTGACCCTGCGCGCCCCGCTGGTGCTGCCGGCCACCGGCACCGTCCAGGTGCAGGTGCTGGTCGGCGCGCCGGAGGAGTCCGGGGCCCGCCCGGTGTCGGTGCACGCCCGCCCGGCCGGGGGCGAGGACGACGGCTGGACCGAGCACGCCGCCGGCACCCTGGCCCCGCCCGCGGCCGCCGGGCCCGTGCCCGGGCCGGTCACCGTCCCCGGGAACGCCCTGGCGGTCGACCTCACCGACGCCTACGAGGGCCTGGCCGACCACGGCTACCAGTACGGCCCGGCCTTCCGCGGCCTGCGGGCCCTGCACCGGCACGGCGAGGACCTGTACGCGGAGATCGCGCTGCCCGGCGAGGCCGGCGCGGGGGGCACCGGCGGCCACAGCGTCCACCCGGCGCTGCTGGACGCGGCCCTGCACCCGCTGGTCGTCGGCGCCGACGGCGCCGAGGGCCCGCTGCGGCTCCCCTTCGCCTGGTCCGGGGTGCGCCTGCACCCGGCGGCCGGGGTGCCGGCCGGCGCCCTGAAGGTGCGGATCGCCCCGGCCGGACCGGAGTCGCTGGAGATCACGGTCGCCGACGCGGAGGGCGTGCCGGTGCTCTCCGTCGACTCCCTCACGGTGCGGCCGGTCGCGGCCGGGCTGCTCCGGTCCGGCGACCGTCCGCTCTACGAACCCGGGTGGCAGCCGGTCGCCGCCGCCCCCGGCGCCGCGGACGCCGTGCACCTGCTGGACGGCCCGCCGGCCGCGCTCGCGGCGGCCCCGGCCGTGCCCGGCCTGGTGGCGGTCGAGGTGCGCGGCGCCGCCGGGGACCGGGTGGCGGCCGTCCACGCGGCGGCCGAGCGGGCGCTGGAGCTGGTCCGGGCCTGGCTGGCCGAGGAGGCCCTCGGCGGGTCCCGGCTGGTGTTCGTCACCCGGGGCGCGGTCGCCACCGACCCCGGGGAGGGGGTCGAGGACCTCGCCGGCGCGGCGGTCTGGGGCCTGCTGCGGTCGGCGCAGACCGAGAACCCCGACCGCTTCGTCCTGCTGGACCTGCCGGCCGGGGAGGACGCGCCGCTCGACCCGGCCGCGGTCGCCGCCGCCGCCGGCAGCGGCGAGGACCAGCTGGCCCGCCGGGGCGGACGGCTGCTCGCCCCGCGGCTGCTCAAGGTCCGCCCCGGTGACACGGAGGCCGGTCCGACGGGGATCGACCCGCAGGGCACCGTCCTGATCACCGGTGGCACCGGCACCCTCGGCGCCCTGCTGGCCCGTCACCTGGTCACCCGGCACAAGGCGGCGCACCTGGTGCTCGCCGGACGGCGCGGTCCGGACGCCCCCGGCGCGGCCGAACTCGCGGCCGAACTCGCCGGTTCCGGCGCGAGCGTCACCCTCGCCGCGTGCGACGCGGCCGACCGCACCGCGCTGGCCGCCCTGCTGGCGGACCTGCCCGCCGACCGTCCGCTGACGGCGGTGGTGCACGCGGCCGGTGTGCTGGACGACGCGGTGGTGCACGCCATGACCGCGGACCAGTTGCACACGGTGCTCCGCGCCAAGGCCGACTCCGCCCTCCACCTGGACGAGCTGACCCGGCAGCACCCGCAGGCGTCGCTGGTGCTGTTCTCCTCGGCGGCCGGTGTGCTCGGCAGCCCCGCGCAGGCCAACTACGCGGCGGCCAACGCCGTGCTGGACGCCCTGGCCGGCGCCCGGCGGGCCGCCGGGCTGCCCGCCACCTCGCTGGCCTGGGGCCTGTGGGAGCGGACGAGCGCGATGACCGAGGGCGCCGACGTCGCCCGCACCAGGCGCGGCGGCATGATCGCCCTGCCCACCGAGGAGGGCCTGGCGGCCTTCGACGCGGCGCTGGCCGCCGACCGTCCGGTGCTCGTCCCGGCCCGGCTGGACCTCCCGGCGCTGCGCGCCCGGGCCCGGGCCGGAACGCTTCCGCGGCTGCTCCAGGGGCTGGTGCGGGTCTCGGCGGAGCCCGCCGCCGGGGACGGCACGCCCCTGGCCGACCGGCTGGCGCCGCTGTCCGGGCCGGAGCGGCTGGCCCTGCTCGGCGAGCTGGTCCGCGAGCAGGTCGCCGGGGTGCTCGGACACGCCTCCGGGCAGTCCGTCGACGCCGAACTCGCCTTCAAGGAGCTCGGCTTCGACTCCCTGACGGCGGTGGAGCTGCGCAACCGGCTCAACGCGGTCACCGGGCTGCGGCTGCCCGCGGCGATGATCTTCGACCACCCCACGCCGGTGGCGCTCGCCGAGCACCTGCTGACCCGGCTGGCGCCGCCGTCCCCGGTGGTGGCGCTGCTGTCCGAGCTGGAGCGGATCGAGGAGACCCTCCGGCGCCTCGCCCCGGCGCAGGAGGAGCGGGACGGCCTCGCCCTGCGGCTGGCCCGGCTGACCCGGACGCTGGAGGACACCGGCGCCGGCCCGGAGCCGCAGGACGGGCAGGCGGCCGGGGCCACCCGGACGATCGAGGCCGCGACGACGGTCGACGAGATCCTCGCATTCATCGACAACGACCTCGGTCTCTGAAGGACGGACAGTGATGACGGACGACGAGCGGATAGTCACCTACCTCAAGAAGGTCACGTCCGAACTGCAGAGCACCCGGGCCGAGTTGAACCGGCTCAGGGAGCGCGACAGCGAGCCGGTCGCGATCGTGGCGATGGCCTGCCGCTACCCGGGCGGGGTCACCTCGCCCGAGGAGCTGTGGCGCCTGGTGGCCGACGGCACCGACGCGATCGGCCCCTTCCCGGCCGACCGCGGCTGGGACCTCGGAAAGCTCTACGACCCGGATCCGGAACGGCTCGGCACCACCTACTCCACCGAGGGCGGATTCCTCTACGGGGCCGGGGAGTTCGACCCGGCGTTCTTCGGGATGTCCCCGCGCGAGGCGCTGGCCACCGACCCCCAGCAGCGGCTGCTGCTGGAGACCGCCTGGGAGGCGTTCGAGCGGGCCGGCCTCGACCCGGCAGGGCTGAAGGGCAGCCGCACCGGCGTCTTCACCGGAATCATGTACGACGACTACGGCTCGGACGCCAAGTCCGCCGCCTCGTCGTCCGGTTCGCTCGGCGAGGTGGAGGGGTTCCTCGGGGTCGGCACCGCCGGCTCGGTCGCCTCCGGCCGGATCTCCTACACCTTCGGCCTGGAGGGCCCGGCCGTCTCGGTCGACACCGCCTGCTCCTCCTCCCTCGTCGCCGTGCACCTGGCGGCCCGGTCGCTGCGCTCCGGCGAGTGCGACCTGGCGCTCGCCGGCGGGGTGACGGTGATGGCCACCCCCGGGGTGTTCATCGAGTTCAGCCGGCAGCAGGGCCTGGCCCCGGACGGCCGCTGCAAGGCGTTCTCCGCGGACACCGACGGCACCGGCTTCGCCGAGGGCGCCGGGCTGCTGCTGCTGGAGCGGCTCTCCGACGCCCGCCGCAACGGCCACCGGGTGCTGGCGGTCGTCACGGGCTCGGCGGTCAACCAGGACGGCGCCAGCAACGGCCTGACCTCGCCCAACGGGCCCTCCCAGCAGCGGGTCATCCGGGCCGCGCTGGCCTCGGCCGGGCTGCTGCCCACCGACATCGACGCGGTCGAGGCGCACGGCACCGGCACCACCCTCGGCGACCCGATCGAGGCCCAGGCCCTGCTGGACGTCTACGGGCAGGGGCGGCGGCGGCCGCTCTGGCTCGGCTCGCTGAAGTCCAACATCGGCCACACCCAGGCGGCGGCCGGGGTCGCGGGCGTCATCAAGATGGTGATGGCCATGCGCCACGGCGTGCTGCCGAGGACCCTGCACGCCGAGCGGCCCACCACCCACGTCGACTGGTCGGCCGGCGACGTCCGGCTGCTGACCGAGGCCGTCGACTGGCCGGGCGGCGGGCGGCCGCGCCGGGCCGGGGTGTCCTCGTTCAGCATCAGCGGCACCAACGCGCACCTGGTCCTGGAGGAGCCGTCCGGGCCCGCCCCCGAACCGGCGCGGGAGGGGGCCGCCGGTGCCGGACCGGCCGCCACGGCCTGGCTGCTGTCCGCACGGACCCCGGCCGCACTGCGCGAACAGGCCCGCCGGCTGCACACGTTCACCGCCGAGGGCGGCCCCGGGCACGGCGTGCCGGAGGCCGACATCGCGTACTCGCTGGCCACCACCCGGGCCGTCCTCGGCCACCGGGCGGCCGTCGTCGCGCAGGGCCGGGAGGACCGGCTGCGCGCCCTGGACCTGCTGGCCCGCGGGGAGAGCTCGCCCGCCGTGGTCACCTCGGCCGACGGGCACGGCGCCGGGCGGGGCGGGGCGGCGTTCGTCCTCTCCGGGCAGGGGTCGCAGCGGCCGGGGATGGGCCGTGGACTCCACGCCGCCCACCCCGTCTTCGCCGAAGCCCTCGACGAAACCCTCACCCACCTCACCCC
>NZ_JBHJRC010000350.1:0-4502 GCF_042261735.1 Kitasatospora sp. NPDC056327
GCGCGGGGGCGCGGCCGACGCGTTGCCCCGGCGCCGCCCGCTCGGGGATGACGGCGCCGCCGGGGCGGTCGTGGTGGGTGCGGACACTTACGGGACCTGCTCTCTGGATACCCGGTGGGCCTGGGCTCAGTGGGCGGCGAACGCCGAGGTGATCTGCGTGGCGGCGTCGCCCGAGGCCTTCGCCACGTCCGCCTTGCCGGTGACGACCTGCTGGAGCATGGTCGGGATCACGGCCTGCGCGTCGATCTGCGCCCACGCCTGGTCCAGCGGGACGAACTTGGTGCCGGCCGCGATGGTGTCGGTGAACGGCTTCAGGAAGGGGTCCTTGGCGGAGACCTTGGTGCTGACCGCCTTGAGGGTCGGCAGGTTGCCCATCGCGTCGTACATCTGCTCCTGGTACGCGGGGCTCGCCAGCAGCTCGGCGAACTCGACGGCCAGGGTGCGGTGCTTGGCCGCCTTCATCACGCCGAGGTTGTTGCCGCCCGCGAACGCCGGGGCGATCGAACCGGGCTTCTCGCCGGGCAGCGGGACGACCGCGTACTTGTCCTTGGCGGCGCCGGCGTCCACCTTGCTCTTGCTGGAGTTCGGCAGGATCGCCATCGCGGCCTTGCCGGCCGCGAAGAGGTCGACGGTCTTGCCGCCGGTGAGGTCGGCGCACTGCTGGGCCGGGCAGCCGTTCTCGTTGAAGAGGTCGGTGTAGCGCTTGATGCCGGCCTGCGAGGCGGGCGAGTTGATCGCCGCCTTGTACTTGTCGCCCTCCTTGGTGGCGATGTCGCCGCCCGCGTCCCAGACGAAGGGGAGCGCGCCGAAGGTGTACTTGCCGCCGATCGCGATGCCGAAGGTGTCGGCGTGCGCGCCGTGGATCTTCTCGGTGGCGGCGACCAGCTCGGCGTAGGAGGTGGGCGCGGCCAGGCCGGCCTCGGTGAAGAGGTCGGTGCGGTAGTACAGGCCGCGCACGGCGACCCACCACGGCAGGCCGTAGGTCTTGCCGTCGACCTGGGTGGTCTTGGCGATGACCGGGTCGAGGTCGCCCTTCTCCTTCCACTTGTCGAGGTCGGCGCCGATGTCGGCGAGGCCGCCGGCCGCGACGTAGCCGGGCAGGTCGGTGTTGCCGAACTCGACCAGGTCGGGGGCGCTGTTCGGGTCGTTGAACGCGCCCTTCATCTTGGCGGCGCGGGCCGAGGCGTCGGTGTCGATGTAGCTGACGTTGACGGTGACGCCCTGGTGGGAGGACTGGAACTCGGCGACCGCCTTGCTGATCACCGCCTCCTTCGCGGCGTTGCCGGCCTCGTTGTACAGCCAGACCTGGAGCGTGCCGGTCTTGTCGTCGGCCGCCTTCTCGCCGGCGGGCACGGCGGTGCCGGGCGAACAGGCGGCGGCAGCGATGCAGGTGGCCGCGAGAACGGCGGCGGCGGTGGTCCGTCTGACGATGCGCATGGGTGTGGAGCCTCCCCTCCCGACAGCTGCCGCCGAGACGTGCGCCGCTGGGGACGGGCACGTCGAAGCAGGCCCTGACCGGGGCCGATGGTGGGTGCGTGAACGCGTGGATGTGGGGGTGGAGCTGAGTGGGTACGGCAGAGCGACCGCTCGGGTGGGCTGCGTCGCCTGCTCGATGGCAGGGACGTTAGGCGGGGGCGCTCACGGGCAACAAGACCCGATTCGGGAAGTTTTGCAATGCACAACGCTGTATCGAAAACACAGCGACTCAGTCCGGAAGCGGTACGGTTCGACAACCGCTGCCGTCCGGCGGCGGAACGAGAGGGGAACGGGACCGATGACGGAGCAGACGGCCGCCACGGCCGGGGGGACCGCGGGCACGGGGCCGGCCGGAGGCACGGCCCGGGCCGTCGGCGCCGGGCCGGCCGGGGAGACCTCCGCGGCCGGGAGCGCCGGCACCGCCGCGGGCACCGCGGGGGCGGGCGCGGGGGCGGGCGGGGGCGCGGCCGCGGGCACCAAACCGAAGAAGGCGGCGGGCGAGCGCAACCAGTCCTCCTCACTGCGCCGGGCCCTGTCCGTCCTCGGCTACGTCCGCGACCACGGCGACGGGCGCGGCGTCCCGCTCGCCCAGCTCGCCGAGGCGCTCGACCTCAACAAGTCGACCGTCCTGCGGCTCACCGGCCCGCTGCTCGACGAGCACCTGCTCGACCGCGACCGGGAGACCGGCTGGTTCCGGCTCGGCCACGGCTCGCTGCGGCTCGGCCAGGCCTACCTCTCCACCCTCGACCTGCGCAGCGTCGCGGCCGAACACCTGCGCCGCCTCCAGCGCGAGGCCGGCGAGACCGTCCACCTCACCGTCTGGCAGGCACCGGGCATCGTCTACCTGGACAAGGTCGAGGACGAGACCAACGTCCGGATGGCGTCCCGGGTCGGCAGCCGGGCCCCCGCCTACTGCACGGCGACCGGCAAGGCGATCCTGGCGTGGCTGCCCGAGGAGGCGGTCGCCGAGGTCGTCGCCGCCGGCCTGCGCCCCGTCACCGCCTGGACCATCGCCGACGAGACCCACCTGCGCGCCGACCTCGCCCGGATCCGCGCCCGCGGCTACTCCATCGACGACCGCGAGAACGAGCCCGAGGTCCGCTGCGTCGCCGCCCCGATCTTCGACCACACCGGCGAGGTCACCGCGGCCCTCTCGGTCTCCGGCCTCACCTCCCGGATGACCGCCGCCAGGGTCCGCGCGCTCGGCCCGGTGGTCGCCCAGGTCGGACTCCGCATCTCGCGCGAGCTCGGCTCGGACCGCCCGGTCGCCTGACCGGATCGGCGGGGCGCGCGACCGGCACGGCCATGCGGAAGGGCCCGGCACCTGATGACAGGTGCCGGGCCCTTCCGGCTCGGAGCGCCAGGCCCGGGTCGCACGGACTCTCCCCACTGAAAGTGGGACGTGCTCTGGTAGCACCACTGACGCCTGACGAGAGATCATCTCCCTCGCGACAGGAAGAACACTACCAGGGTGCAACACCCGCCCGAACCACCGGAGAAGCCCTCATGACCAGCGCCGACGCCCCTCCGATCACCGTCGAGTACCTCCCCGGCCGCCTCCTGGACGTCCACCGCCCGCCGGGCGGTCCGGCCGGTCCGCCCGGCGGCGCCGATGCCGCCGGACCCTGGCCCGTCGTCCTCCTCTGGCACGGGAAGGGCCCCGACGAGCGGCGCGAACTCGCCCCGCTGGCCCGCGAGACGGCCCGGCACGGCGTCCTCGTCCTGGTCCCCGACTGGCGCTCCGACGCGCCCGACGGCGGCCGCGACCACCTCCTCGCCTCCCTGCGCCACGCCCGCCGGCACGCGGCCGACCACGGCGGCGACCCCGGGCTCGGCCTGGTCCTGGCCGGCTGGTCGGTCGCCGGCCGGGAGGCGATAGCCGTCGCCACCCACCCCGGCACCCCCGACGACCTTCGCCCCACCGCCGCCGTCGGCATCGCCTCCAGCTACGCGCGCCCCTCGATCACCACCGGTGAGGCCCCCCTCCTCGCCCTGGCCGACCGCCCCTCCCCCGTCCCGCTGTTCCTCGTCCACGGCACCCGCGACGACCTCGTCCCCGCCGACCTGTCGCGCGCCCTGGACACCGCCCTGCTCACCCCGGCCGCGGAGTTCCTCCAGCCCGACTCCGACCACGCGGGCGTCGTCCTCGCCGAGTTCGACCCGGCCGCCGGCCGCTGCGTCGCCACCACGGCCCCCCACGCCGTCCTGGCCGGCCGCGCCACCGCCGCCCTCCTCGCCCGCGCGGCGGGCCGCCGCTGAGCGCACGCGAACGGGCCCGGTACCCGACTGATCGGATACCGGGCCCGCCCGGACTGGAGCGCCAGGCCCGGGTCGCACGGACTCTCCCCACTGAAAGTGGGACGTGCTCTGGTAGCACCACTGACGCCTGACGAGAGATCATCTCCCTCGCGACAGGAAGAACACTACCAGGGGCGAACACCTGCCCCAACCACCGGAGAACCGTGAACGACGCCCAGCCCCACGAGGCCGTGGCCCGGCCCCGCACCGCCGCCGGCCTGCTCCTCCTCGACGAGGAGGACCGCGTCCTGCTCGTGGAACCGACCTACAAACCCGGCCGGGACCTGCCCGGCGGATACCTGCACGCCGGCGAGAGCCCGAGCGACGCCGCGGCACGGGAGGTGCGGGAGGAACTCGGCATCGGCCCGCCGATCGGCCGACTGCTCGTCGCCGACTGGGCTCCCCACCCCGCCGAGGGCGACAAGCTGCTGTTCGTCTTCGACGGCGGGATCCTCCCGGCCGGCGAACGCGATCGCGTCGTCGCCGACGGAACGGAGATCGGCGGGTACGCCTTCCACCCCGCCGACCGGCTGGACGCGCTCCTGGCACCGCGCCTCGCCCGCCGCGTCCGCGCGGCCCTCCTCGCCAGAGAACGGTCCACGACCCTCTACCTGGAACACGGGGTTCCCCGCCCGTAGACGGAAACGCGAACGGGCCCGGTACCCGACTGATCGGATACCGGGCCCGCCCGGACTGGAGCGCCAGGCCCGGGTCGCACGGACTCTCAC
>NZ_JBHJRC010000350.1:4600-8134 GCF_042261735.1 Kitasatospora sp. NPDC056327
CCGGGTCGCACGGACTCTCCCCACTGAAAGTGGGACGTGCTCTGGTAGCACCACTGACGCCTGACGAGAGATCATCTCCCTCGCGACAGGAAGAAGACTACCAGCTCAGAACGGGTACTCCCGCCACGGGCCGACGGGCCGTCACGCCACCGGACCGTGGCCGGGGGGCGTCCCGAACAGCCCGGACGGCCGGGGCCGGGGCGGCGGGGCCGCCGACGGCCGCGAGCGGCGGCCGACCAGGGCGCACAGACCCACGCACGCCCCGAGGGCGAGCGGGCCGGGGCGGAGTTCACCGAGGACGGCGAGGACGGGGAGCGGCGCGGCGGAGGCCGTCGGCGCCACGGCGGCCGACGACGCCGGGGCCGGCGTGCCCTTCACGCCGTCGCCTTCACCGTCAGCCGGGTGAGGAAGTGGCCTTCCAGGGCCTCCAGTTCCCGCTGGAGGGGCGGCTTGGGGACGGCGAGCACCGGGCAGGCGGCGTGCCGGACGCAGTAGGCGGTGATCGACGGGCGCAGCGCCCGGGCGAGCGCCCCGCGGCTGCCGGCGCCGAGGACGAGCAGGTCCCCCGGCCGGTCGGCGCACCGGACCAGGGCCTGGCCGGTCTCGCCGCGGACGGCGACGCTGCGCAGCCGGGCGCCGGCCCAGGCGCCGCCGAAGGCCCGGTCGAGGGCGTCGCGCAGCCTGGCGGCGGCGGCGTCGCGGCAGGCGGAGAGCAGCGGCGGGCAGGGCGCGCGGCGGTAGCCGAACTCCCCGCCGGCCGGCGTCCAGCAGTGCACGGCGAGGACCTCGGCGTCGAGCCGCCGGGCCTCGGCGACGGCGCGGTGCAGGGCGGCGAGGCTGCCGAGCGAGCCGCTGACGCCGACGACGATCCGGCCCCGGCCGTCGTCCGCCGGGGCGTCGTCCGGGTGGCCGTCGTCCCCGGTTCGCCCGTGGCCGCCGGGGAAAGGTGTCGGCTCGTCCGCCATGGTGCTGTCCGTCCTCGCGGGGGTGGCTGGTGCTGTCGGGTCCAGCCAAGCCGCGGCGGAGGGGGAACGGGCGGTTCGTTGACGGAGCCCTGACGTGCGCGGCCCCGCTCCGTACGGGTCCCTGACGCGGCGGGCGCCGCTCACGCGGGGGCGGGCCCGTCGGCCTCCCAGAGGTCGGCGAACATCCTGTCGAGGTGCTCCTCGCCGATCGGCGGGACCGGCAGCGGATGGGCGGCCCGGGTGCGGAAACCGTCGAGCAGCAGGGCGAGGCAGCGGCGCCACAGGTCGGGGCGCAGGTCGGTGGTGGCGGGCAGGGCGCGGCAGAGCGGGCCGAGCATGAACAGCAGGTCCATGGTGACGACGTCGGGGCGCATGGTGCCCTGCTCCTGCGCGCGGGCGACCAGGGTGCCGACCGTCACGGCGTTGCGCCGGCTGATCTCGATCATCCCGGGGACGGTCGGGATGGCCTGGGTGACCAGGTCGTTGATGCCCCGGTCGGCGGCGACCAGCTCGAAGATCCGCTCGAAGTAGCGCTCGATGGCGCCCCAGGCGTCCTCGGCGGCGAGCGCCTCGGCACCGGCCTCGTCCAGCAGGTCCGCGGCGTCCGCGAAGACCTCGCCGATCAGCGCCTCACGGGTCGGGAAGTGCCGGTAGAGGGTGGCGTTGCCGACGCCCGCTTCCTTGGCGATCTGGTCGAGCGGGATGTCCAGCCCGTGCCGGGCGAAGAGGTCCCGGGCGGTGGTGAGCAGCTGGTCCCGGTTGCGCCGGGCGTCCCGCCGCAACCGCCCCGGGGGGTTCGCCCCACCGCTGCCGCCCGTGCCACCCGTCCCGCTCGTCGCCATGCCCCGACCCTAGCAACGCGGGCGCAGCCCCCCGGCCGGGCGACCGGCGCCCGCGCCCTGTCGGTCTCCTCACACCCTGCGCCCGATCCCCCACGGCGAACCCCGACCGCCCTATCGTGATCTTCGTCGCGCGGACCCGGATCGGACGATGGGGTGGAACGGATGAACACTTCCCTCACGGCGCACCAACTGGTCGGCCTGCTGGTCGACCCCGGCAGCTTCGTGAGCTGGGACGAACCGCCGACCGCCGAGCCGGCGGACGCCGGGTACCGGGCGAGCCTGGCCCGCGCACGGGAGCGGACCGGCACCGACGAGGCGGTGCTCACCGGTGCCGGGCGGATCGGCGGGGAGCCCGCGGCCCTGGTCGCCTCCGAGTTCGGCTTCCTCGGCGGATCGATCGGTGTGGCGACGGCCGAGCGCATCACCCGGGCCGTCGAACGGGCCACCGCCGAACGCCTCCCGCTCGTCGCCCTGCCGGTCTCGGGCGGAACACGGATGCAGGAAGGTTCCGCCGCCTTCCTCTGCATGCTGCGGATCACCGCCGCCGTCCAGGCCCACCGCGCGGCCGGGCTGCCCTACCTCACCTACCTGCGCAATCCCACCATGGGCGGGGTGTTCGCCTCCTGGGGGACGCTCGGACAGCTGGTGTTCGCCGAACCCGGGGCCCGGCTGGGGTTCCTCGGCCCGCGCGTCTACGAGGAGTTGCGCGGCGTCCCGCTGCCCACCGAGGTGCAGCGCGCGGAGACCCTCGCCGAACGGGGACTGGTGGACGCGGTGGTGGCGCCGGAGGAACTGCGTGAGGTGCTGCGCCGCTCGCTGTCCGTCCTGACCCGCGTCCCCCTGCCGGCCCCGCCGGCCGCCGCCGCCCCCATCGTCCCCGCCCCCACCGCGGAGCGCCCCGACGCCTGGGAGGCCGTCCTCCGCACCCGCCGCGCCGACCGCCCCGGGACCCGTGAACTGCTCCGCCGCACCACCGGGGAACTGGTGCTCCTCGACTCCCCCGGCGGCCGGTCCGGCGCCCTCGTCCGGGCCCTCGCCGTCCTGGACGGACAGCCCGCCGTCGTCGTCGGCCAGCAGCGCCAGTGCGGCGCCCAGGAACTCCCCTTCACCGCGGCCGACCTGCGCGCCGTCCGCCGCACGGCCCGGTTCGCCGAACAGCTCGGCCTCCCGCTGGTGACGGTGGTGGACACGGCGGGCGCCGAACTCTCCGTCCAGGCCGAGCTGGAGGGCATCGCCGTCGAGATCGCGCACTGCCTGACCACCCTGCTCTCCCTGCGCACGCCGGTGCTGGCGGTCCTCCTCGGCCAGGGCTCCGGCGGCGGCGCGCTGGCCCTCCTCCCCGCCGACCGCGTCCTCGCCGCCTCCAACGCCTGGCTCGCCCCGCTCCCCCCGGAGGGCGCCTCCGCCATCGTCCACCGCGACGGTTCCCACGCCCCGGAGCTCGCCCGCTCCCAGGGCATCGGCGCGTACGACCTCGCGGCCGTCGGCCTGGTCGACGAGGTGGTCCCCGAACTCCCCGACGCCGCCGACGAACCCGCCGCCTTCTGCACCCGCCTCGGCCACGCCGTCAGCACCGCCCTCGCCCACCTCACCGCCACCCCCGCCCCGACCCGCCTCACCGCCCGCACCACCCGCCACCGACGCCTCGGCGACCTCCTCACCCGGAGCTGACGGCCTGCGCGGGAAGTCGGCGGGTCGCGCTCGGTGCGCCGGTCGAGGGCGCGGCC
>NZ_JBHJRC010000351.1:0-8025 GCF_042261735.1 Kitasatospora sp. NPDC056327
GACGGAAGGGGGCCGGCGGCGGCCGGGCCGGGTCGGGCGGTACCGCCGTTCGGGTCAGGGCGTCGGGCCGGGCCGCTCGGCCGGTGCGGACCGCTCGGGCCTGCTCGCGCGGATCGAGTACATCAGCGGGACGCGCGGCCGTCCCGCCGGATAGCGGTAGCCCCGGTCGTGCTCCAGGACCGGGAAGCGGGCGAACAGCGTGAAGTCGTGCTCGTGGAGGAACTCGATCCGCAGGCCCGCGGCCACCAGGGCGCTGACGACCTCACCGATCCCGTGCTGCCACTCGACGGTCACGGTGGGCGCCGTCGGCGGGACCTCGCCGTCGGTGTAGGTGCTGGGGTCGTCCCAGACCGTCGCGTCCCGGTCGAAGTAGTCGTACTCCACCGTCCGGCCGTCGTCGCCCAGGATGTCGGCGAAGGGGTGGAACTCCGCCAGGTAGAGGAAACCGCCCGGTGAGACGAGGGCCGCCGCCGTCCGTGCCCAGCGCGCGATGTCCGGGAGCCAGCACAGGGCGCCCATGCCGGTGTAGACCACGTCGAAGGTCCGGCCGCCGAGCGCCTCGACCGCCCCGTACACGTCGGAGACGACGAAGCGGGCGGTGTCCGCGCCGATCCGCCCGGCCAGTTCGGTGGCCGCCTCGACGGCCGGACCGGAGAAGTCCAGCCCGGTGACGGTGGCCCCGCGGCGGGCCCAGGAGAGGGTGTCCAGCCCGAAGTGGCACTGGAGGTGGAGCAGGGTCCGGCCGGTGACGTCACCGACCTCGTCGACCTCGAAGGCCCGCATCGGGTCGCCGCCCTCGACGAAGCCGGCCACGTCGTAGAACTCGCTGGCCACGTGGACCGGCACCCGGCCGTCCCAGTTCGCGCGGTTGGTCGCCAGCCAGTCGTCGGGGGCGGGGGTCTTCTTCATGCCACCACGCTAACCACGTGCCGTTCCTCCGCTCAAACGGGTTTCCGGCCCGCGCCGTCCGGCGTAGCGAATCTACGCCCCACCGCCTTGCCCGATCGCCTGCCGGGTTGCCCGGCGGGCCGCTACGTTGAGGGGAATTCCACGGTGTGCGGAAGCAGGGGTGGTCCGATGATCCCGGGACACGCGAGTGCCATCGCCGCCTACGGCCTGCTGGCCGTGCTCCTGGGCGTCACCAGCGTCTGGGCCCTCCAGGACACCGGGCCCCACTCGCCCCTGATCGCCGTGCTGACCGGCGTCTCCGCGGGCCTCGCCCTGCTGGTGGCCGCCGCCTTCGTGGCCGGCCCGGGCACCTCGCTCGGCAGCCTCGCCGTCTTCCTCAACCTGCTGCTCTCGCTGGTGTGGAACATCGCCGCGCAGGGCCTGGTCCTCGTCGGCGTCGTCGTGTCCATCAGCCGCGGTCAGAGCGTCCTCGGTGACGACCGGAGAACCTGGACCCTGGGCGCCGTCTTCTTCCTCGGCGGCGGCCTCCACTACGCGGCCGTCAAGCGTCTGAACGTCGCCATCGACCACTGGCGGTGACCCGGGCCGCCGGTGGCGGATCCGCCGTGCGGGGCCCGGGGCGGAAGGGGGCGGACCGGGCGGACGGCCGCCGGGCGCGAACGCCCGCGGGCCGCGGGCGCCGGGTGGCGGCCGCGGCCCGGGGTGGGGGCAGGGGGCGGTCGGAGCGGGACTCCGGGATCAGGCGGCCGCTGCGGGGAGGCCGAGGAGTTCGGCGGAGCCGCTGCGGTTGTGACGTTCCTGCCAGAGCTCCAGGGCACTGCGGCAGGCGTGGTCGAGGTGACGCAGACCGGAGAGGTCGAGGCGCACCGGGCGGTCCGCCGGCAGCCCCTCAAGCCCTTCGAGGGTCTCCAGGAGGCGGGGCAGGCGGAGGAAGGTGGCGTTCCCGTGGAGGGTCACCCGGACCGGTCCGTCGGGCAGTTCGGTGACCGCCACCTGGAGGTGGGAGGTGTCCCAGGCGCTCTTCAGCACGGCGAGGAGCAGGCCGAGCAGGACACCTTCGAGCAGGTTGGTCACCACGATGGCGATCGCCGTGACGGCGAGGATCGCCGCCTCGCCGCGGTCGGCCCGCCAGAGCGGGCGCAGGGTGCGGACCGGGACCAGCTTGCCCCCGGCGTGGACCAGCACGCCGGCCAGGGCGGCGAGCGGGATGGCGGACAGGGCCGCGGGGAACAGGGCCGCGAAGAGCAGCAGCCACACGCCGTGGAGGACCCGGGAGGCCTTGGTGCGGGCGCCGGCCTGGACGTTGGCGGCGCTGCGGACGATGACGGCGGTCATCGGCAGGGCGCCGAGCAGACCGCAGAGGGTGTTGCCGACCCCCTGGGCGAGCAGTTCGCGGTCGTAGTCGGTGCGCGGGCCGTCGTGCAGCCGGTCGACGGCCGCCGCGCTGAACAGGCTCTCGGCGGAGGCGATCAGCGCGAACGCGAGCGCCGTGCCGAGGACGCCGACGCTGCCGAGCGCCGCGAGGTCGGAGGCCCCGGGCAGGTCGATCACGCCGGCGAGGCCGGCGACCTCGACCCGGGCGACGGGCAGGTCGAACAGGGCGGTGACGGCGGTCGCGGCGGCCACCGCGGCGAGCGGTGCGGGGACCACCCGGACGCGGGCGGGCAGCCGCGGCCAGAGCACCAGGACCGCGATCGTCCCGGCGCCGATCGCGGCGGCGGCGAGCGCGCGGGAGTCCCCGGCGACATCGGCGATCAGGCCGGGGATCCCGGCGATCTTGGCGGGCCCGCCGGCCGGGCCCTTGGCGTCGGCCAGCGCGTAGAGCTGGCCGGCGATCAGCACCAGGCCGATCCCGGCGAGCATGCCCTGGACGACCGAGACGGAGATCGCCCGGAAGAGCCGGCCGAGGCGGGCGGCTCCCATGGCGAGCTGGAGCAGGCCGGCCACGGCGGTGATGACGCCGAGGGCGGCGAGGCCGTGGTCCTGGACGGCGGCGAAGACCAGCACGGTCAGGCCGGCCGCGGGGCCGGAGACCTGGAGGCTGCTGCCGGGCAGCATCCCGGTCACCAGGCCGCCGACGATGCCGGTGACCAGGCCGAGTTCGGCCGGGACGCCGGAGGCGACGGCGACGCCCACGCAGAGCGGGAGCGCGACCAGGAAGACGACGAGGGAGGCGGGGAGGTCGGAGCGCAGAGTGCTCAGCCGAAGGGCGGGACGACGAGTCATCGGGTCCTCGGGAGAGTGACGGTGCGGACGGCGGTGGTCCGGAGGCGGGCGGTGGAGGGGCGGCCGGGGCCGGCGGGGCCGACCGGGACGGCCGGGACGGCGCGGCGGGCCGGGACTGCGGGACGGTCGAGGGCGGCAGGACGCTCGATGTCGGTACCCGTGCTCACAGCGGGAGGAAGAGGCCGGCGTCGGCCCGGTGCGAGAGGACCAGTCCGGTGTGGATCTCGTAGAACCAGCCGTGCAGCCGGATCCGTCCGTCGGCCAGCCGCCCGGCGATGCCGGGGTAGCCGCGCAGCCGGTCGAGCTGGGTGAGCACGTGGCGCTGGACCGGGCCGGCGACCGTCGGGTCGAAGACGTCGGTGTCGTCGGCGCGGAGCACGGCCTGGTCCGCGTGGCGCAGCCAGGCGCGGACGGCGGGCACCACGCTGAGGTCCTCGCCGCGGACCACGGCGCCCACGGCGCCGCAGTGCGAGTGGCCGCAGACCACGATGTCGCGCACGCCGAGGACCTCGACGGCGTACTCGATGGTCGCGGTCTCGCCCGAGGAGCCGTCGGCGCGGTAGAGCGGGACGATGTTGCCCGCGGTGCGCAGCTCGAAGAGGTCGCCGGGGTCGGCGTTGGTGATCAGCGTGGGCACCACGCGGGAGTCGGAGCAGGTGATGAACAGGGCCTGCGGGGTCTGGCCGGCGGCGAGCCCGGTGAGCTCGCGGCCGGTGTCGCCGGCGCGCTGCGGGAACGCCCGGGCGCGGTCGATGAGCGGTTCCATAAGGGTGGATGCCTCCTTCGGTGACCCTCTCGGTGTGGGCCGGAGGGGCGGTGGACGGGCAGGCACGTCGGAACCAGATGTCCCCGGTACGAGGGCGCGGCGATGACGGGCCTGACAGGGCATGCCCGAGCCGCGTCGGTGACCCTCGGTGTCCCCCCGGTGACCTGATGACGCGTCAAGAAGTAGTAAAACACGGGTATGGGCATGGCAAAAGCATGCTCGGGGCTCAGGATGTGCCGATCTGGTTAACATCCTGTTGCCTTCAGCGACACACGGCCTTCCGCGATGGAATCCTTGCGCTCCAAGGAACCTGATGGTCCGTCGGGACGTTGATGCGAAATATTTCCCGCGCGCCCCCTCTCCGTCGGACACGCCCCCTTCCGGAGCGGACACGCCCCGGCCGCTCCGGAACGCGCCCCCGGGAACCGCCGGCCCGCCCGGCCGGGGAAGAGGCGGCGGCGGGCCCGGAACGTTCCGGCCGTCCGGCGAATCAGAGTCCGGGGGACCACCGCGCGGCACGGTGGCACCGGGCGCGAGGGGAGCCGGGCGGCACGGCAGGCATCGACATCGGCACGGTCACGGCCGACGGCACCGGGCGCCGGGACCGGCCGGGCGGCCGTCCGGGGCGCCGACGAGCCGCTCCACCACGACCTCTCCCGACCGGAGGACCCCAGGTGACGAACGACCACGACCACGACCACGAGAGCGGTGCGCCGGCGGCCGGAATTGAGCGGGTCGGCCTGCTCGCGGAACCGCTCGCGGCGGCCTGCTCCCCGCCGTCGGGCGGTCCGTTCGCCGCCGGTGACGTCGTCCTGGCGCAGGACCTCCGGCAGCACGGGGTGCGGCTGAACCGCTGGCAGTCGGGCGGCCTCCCGGGAGCGACCCGGGCGGCGGCCCGGACCGCCGTACGGGCCTGCGAGCACCTGCTGTTCGAGCTGGACGGCGGCGGGACCGCGGCCTGACGGCCGGCCGCCCCGGGGCCCGCGGCCGGCCGTTCACAACCGCAGCAGCAGATCCCGGACCTCGGCGGGCCGGGACAGGAACGGGTGGTGGCCTGCGTCCAGCTCGACGACGGCGCCGGCCCGGCGGGCGAACTCGCGCTGCCGCTCCGGGGGCGTGCCCCGGTCCCGCGCGCAGACGAGGTAGGTCGAGGGCACCTGCTGCCACGCGGCCGCGCCGACCGGCTGCCCGGCCGCGTGCAGACTCTGCCGGGCGAGGTGCTCCGCCGCCTGCTCCTGCACCCCGGGGGCGCAGTCCTGAAGGAAGGTGTCCACGAGGCGCCCGGGGTCGACCCCGAACGTACCGGCACCGGGGTCGACGTCGAGGAACGGCGAGGGACTCCCCGTCCCGAAGTCCGCCAGGCTCTGCCCCTCCTCGGGCAGGTAGCCGGCGACGAGCAGCAGGTGGCGGACCGAGTCGATCCCCGCCGCGGCCTCCGCCGTGACGATGCCGCCGTAGCTGTGGGCGACCACGACGGTCGGCCCGTCGACGGCCTCCAGGACCCGGCGCACCGCCGCGACGTCCTCGGGCAGTCCCGGACCGCCGGTGCCGGCGGGCACGCCCGCCTCGCCGCAGCTGGGCAGCGCCGGGGCCTCGCTCGGCACCCCCCGCTCCCGCAGCAGCCCGGCGGTGCGGTGCCACCACCACGACCCGTCCCGCACGCACGCCCCGTGCACGAACACCACCCTCATCACGCCTCCGCATCGGCATCCGGCGACCGGAGCGGCCGCACGGCCCATCACTTCCCCGGCGGCTTCCGGCCGATGCGCCCCGGGCCGCCCACGGACCCGGCCCGTGCCGACCGGCCGACTCCGTCGAACCGACGGTGCGTCAGTTCCCTTGCTCTGCCGACCTGCTGACTGTCAAGCAGATCAGGCATGACCATGATCACACTCGCCGGCCGCTTTCGTGCTCCGGACCTCGCGGCGTCTATCCGTTCGACGGGGGCTGTCCCCACGAACGAAGTGGAGAACGGACTGTGCGTGCACGGCGAGGCGGCGGGGCCGAGGAAGAGAAGCCCGGACGCGGGCGGTGGCGGCCGACGGGGTGGCGGCCCCTGCGGTGGATCGACTACCCGCGCAGGGGGCGGCGCGGGATCCGGCGCTGGCTCCCCTCCTGGCGCCAACTGCTCCTGGTGACGGTGCTGGTCCTCCTCGGGCCGACCGGGTGGCTGGCCTGGTTCTACACCGTCACGCAGGTCCCCGAGGACCTCAACGCCTTCGCCACCCAGCAGAACAACGTCTACTACTGGGCCGACGGCACCGAGATGGCCCGCATCGGCGAGACCAACCGCCAGGAGGTGCCGCTCGACGGCGTCCCCGAACCGGTGCGCTGGGCCGTGCTCGCCGCCGAGAACGAGACCTTCTACTCGGACCCCGGGATCTCCGCCAAGGGCATCGGCCGCGCGCTCTGGCAGCTGGTCACCGGCGGCGAGACCCAGGGCGGCTCCACCATCACCCAGCAGTACGTCAAGAACATCTACCTCAACCAGCGCCAGGACTTCTCCCGCAAGCTCAGCGAGGCCGTCATCGCCGTCAAGCTCGACGACCGGATGAGCAAGGACGACATCCTCGCGGGATACCTCAACAGCAGCTGGTTCGGCCGCGGCAGCTACGGCATCCAGCGCGCCGCCGGCGCCTACTACGGCAAGGACGTCTCCCAGCTCGACGTCAGCGAGGGCGCCTTCCTCGCCGCCCTGCTGAAGGGCGCCGGACGGTACGACCCGGCACTGAGCACGGGCAACCACGAACGGGCCGTGGAACGGTGGGCCTGGATCCTGGACCGGATGGTCGAAACCGGGAAGCTCTCCCACGCCGACCGCGCCCGGTACACCGACTTCCCCGAGCCCAGGCCGCAGCCGAAGTCGGCCGGGCTCGGCGGCCAGGTCGGCTACCTCGTCGACCTGGCCAGGTCCTACCTGGAGAGCCACAGCGACATCACCGCGGCCGGGTTCGACCTCGGCGGTCACCAGATCCGCACCACCTTCGAGAAGCCCGCGGTCGCCGCGCTGGCCGCCGCCGTCCAGGAGGCCACCCAGGGCATCGACCCGGGCGCCCGGGACACCGACAGGTTCCTCAAGGTCGGCGCCGCGTCCGTCGCCCCCGACGGCCGGATCATCGCGCTCTACGGCGGCCCCGACTACCTCAAACAGGGCTTCAACAACGCCAACACCTCCAGCGTGCCGCTCGGTTCCGCCTTCACCCCGCTGGTGTACGCCGCCGGACTCGACCAGGGCGTGCAGCGGTCGCGGGGCTCCGCCCGGACCCCGGTCACCCCCGACACCACCTACAACGGCGACAACGGGGTGAACGTGATGACCCCGGAAGGCCCGTACTGGGGGCGCGACGGCAAGATCGCCAAGACCGCCAACGAGGGCAGTCGCGACTGGGGCCCGGTCAGCCTGCGCGGAGCCGTCGAGCAGTCCGTCAACGGGCCGATCATGCAACTCGGCCTGGACGTGGGCCTCGAACGGGTCCAGCGGACCGCCGCCGCGCTCGGGCTCCAGCCCGCCGCCATGGGCGAACTCAACCCCGGCTTCTCCGTCGGCAACTCCACCCCCAGCGCCATCCGCACCGCCGACGCCTACACCGCCTTCGCCGCCGGCGGCTCCCGCACCGACCCCCACTCGGTGCTGAGCGTCACCCGCAACGGCGAGCCGCTCGCGCTGCGTGCGCCCGTCACCGTCCAGGCGCTGGCGCCGAGCGTCGCCGCCGAGGTCGACACCGCCCTCAAGGGCGCGGTCAGCGGCGGCAGCGCCGGCTGGGCGGCCCAGGCGGGTACCGGGCTCGCGGCGAAGCCCGGTACCACCCCGGAGCGCACGGTGGGGTGGGCGGTCGGCTACGGCGAGCGGTTCGCCACCGCGGTCACGGTCTTCCGGGCCGACCTGCGGGACATGAAGCTGCTGTCCCTCGAAGGACTCGGCGGGGCGAGCCCGGACACCCCGGACTCGGTGCTGCCCGCCAGGATCTGGAGCACGTACATGAAGGCGGCGGGCGCCGGCGCCCCGGACGCGGGGGCGGCCGGCCCGAAGGCCGCGGGCGGACGGTAGACGGGCGCGGACGGCGGAGGGCTGCCGGGCGGTGGACGGCCGGCGCACCCGACGGGCCGGGCGGCTGCGGGAGCGC
>NZ_JBHJRC010000352.1:0-7998 GCF_042261735.1 Kitasatospora sp. NPDC056327
CCGGGGTGCAGTGCGGCGAGGTCGGTGAGGCCGTACCAGGCGGTGAGGTAGACGATCGGGGTGGCGGCGGCCTGCGCGAACGACCAGCCCGCCGGAACCGGCGCCACGTAGCGGTGGTCGGTCACCGTGGTCGGCGCCATGCCGCCGGTGAACAGGCCCATCACCCGGTCGCCGACGGCCACGTCGGTGACGTCCGGGGCGACCTCGGTGACGACGCCGGCCCCCTCGGAGCCCAGCGGCGCCTCGCCCGGGTACATGCCGAGCGCGATGAGGACGTCGCGGAAGTTCAGACCGGTGGCCCGCACCGAGATCCGGACCTCGCCGGCGCCGAGCGGGCGTCCGGCCTCCTCGTCGGGCAGCAGGGTGAAGTTCTCCAGCGAGCCCTTCTCGGTGAGGCCGAGCCGCCACGGCCCCTCCGGGGTGACCAGGCCGGACGGCGTGACCCGCCGAAGCCTGGGCGCCAGCGGCCGGCCCTCGCGCAGTGCGATCTGCGGCTCGCCCGAGGCCAGGGCGGCGGCCACCGCGGTGGCGGGGTCGGCGTCCGCGCGGTCGGTGTCGACCAGCAGGAGCCGGCCCGGCTGCTCGGACTGCGCGGAGCGCACCAGGCCCCAGACCGCCGCGCCCGCCAGGTCGGCGACGGACTCGCCGAGCTGGGCGGCGACCGCGCGGTGGGTGACGACCGCGAGACGGCCGTCGGCGAACCGGTCGTCGGCCAGCCAGGCCTGGAGCGTCTCCAGCACCAGTTCCAGGGCGGGCCGGGGATCGTCCCCGGCCGGCGGGCGCAGCACCAGCACCTCGGCCTGGCCGGCCTCGGGCCGGGCGAGCCCGGCCGGGCCGTCCACCGTCAGCACGCGGACCGCCGGCACCTCCCCGGGCTCCGGCCGCGGTGCCCAGAGCACCTGGTAGAGGTCCTCCGTGTCCGGGCCGGCCGCGGCCGGCCCGGTGGGCAGCGGACGGACGGTCAGCGCCTCCGCGGTCAGCACCGGGGCGCCCTCGGCGTCGGTGCCGGTGATGGTGACGGTGTCCTCGCCGGCCGGCGCGAGGGTGACCCGCAGGGCGGTGGCGTCGCTCGCGTGCAGTTCGACGCCCGTCCAGGAGAACGGCAGACGCGGGCCCCCGCTCCCCGGGGCGAGCCCGAGGGTGTGCAGGGCGGCGTCGAGCAGGGCGGGGTGGACGCCGAAGCCGGTGGTGTCGGTGCCCTCGGGCAGGGCGACCTCGGCGTACCAGGTGTCGCCGTCGTGCCAGGCGGCGCGCAGCCCCCGGAACACCGGGCCGTAGTCCAGCCCCTGTGGGTCGGGTGCGGCGTAGACGGCGTCCGTGTCGTGCCGGACGGCGCCCGGCGGCGGCCAGGCGGCGGTGCTCGCCGGGGCGGCGGCGGACTCGGGGGCCAGGGTGCCGGTGCCGTGCGGGGTCCACTCCTCCCGGTCGTCCGCGCTCTGCGGGCGGGAGAAGAACGCCAGGGCGCGGCGCTCGTCCTCGTCCGCCGGGCCGACGGTCAGCTGGAGTTCGACCGTGCGGCCCTCGGGGACCACCAGCGGGGCCTGGAGCACGAGGTCCTCCAGCCGGCCGCAGCCGGTCCGGTCACCGGCGTGCAGCGCGAGGTCCACGAAGGCGGTGCCGGGCAGCAGGACGGCGCCGCCGACCCGGTGGTCGGCCAGCCACGGTTGTGCCGCGAGCGAGATCCGGCCGGTGAGGACCAGCCCGTCGCCGTCGGCGAGGGAGAGGGCCGCGCCCAGCAGCGGGTGGTCGGCGCGGCGCAGCCCGGCGGCGGAGACGTCGGTGCCGTGGGCCTGCATCGGCAGCCAGTAGGTGCGGTGCTGGAAGGCGTAGGTGGGCAGTTCCAGGGCCTGCGCCGCCGGGGTGCGGCCGAAGTGGGCCGGCCAGTCCACCCTGGCGCCGGCGCAGTGGGCCCGGGCCAGGGCGGTGACCGCCTCGGTGCTCTCGGGCCGTCCGCGGTGCTGGGTGTGCAGGGCGGTGGTGGTGTCGGTGGGGAGGGTTTCGGCGGTCAGGGCGGTGAGGACGGGGTCGGGGCCGATCTCGATGTAGGTGGTGGTGCCGCGGCGGTGGAGTTCGGTGAGGCCGTCGGCGAAGCGGACGGCGCCGCGCAGGTGGCGCACCCAGTGGTCGGCGTCGAACTCCCGGACGACCAGGCCGGTCAGGTTGGAGACGACGGGGATCCGCGCCGGGGCGTGGCTCAGCCCGGCGGCCTCGGTGCGGAACTCCTCCAGGATCGGGTTTATGTGGGGGGAGTGGAAGGCGTGGCTGACCTTGAGGGGGGAGGTCTTGCGGCCCTGGGCCTTCCAGTGGGCGGCGAGGGCCTGGACGGCGTCGGTGTCGCCGGAGATCACGACGGAGGTGGGGGAGTTGACGGCGGCGAGGGTGGTGCCGGGGGTGAGGGTGGGGGTGATCTCGTCCTCGGTGGCCCGGATCGCGGTCATGGTGCCGCCGGTGGGGGCGGACCACATGAGGCGGGCGCGGGCGTTGACGAGGGTGCAGGCGTCCTCCAGGGAGAGCACGCCCGCGCAGTGCGCGGCGGTCAGCTCGCCGATCGAGTGGCCGATCAGCAGGTCCGGCACCAGGCCCCAGCTCTCGAACAGGCGGAAGAGGGCGCTCTGGTAGGCGAAGAGGGCGGGCTGGGCGTGCCGGGTCTGCTGGAGGGCGTCGGCGTCCTCGCCCCACATCACCTCGCGCAGGCCGGGGGCGAGGTGGGCGAGTGCGGCGTCCAGGGCCTCGGCGAACACCGGGTGGGCGGCGTGCAGTTCACGGCCCATGCCGAGCCGCTGGGAGCCCTGCCCGGAGAACAGGAACGCGGTCTTGCCCGGGACGGCCGGACGCTCGGTCAGCACCGGGGAGGGCCGGCCCTCGGCGAGCGCGGTCAGGCCCTCGGTGAGGGTGGCGGCGTCGGTGGCGACGACCGCCGCCCGCAGCTCCAGGTGGGCGCGGGTGCCGGCCAGGGCCGAGCCGACGGCGGCCGGCTCCACGGCGCCGGTCCGGCCGAGGTGGTCGAGCAGCCGCCGGGCCTGCTCGCGCAGACCCGCCTCGGAGCGGGCCGAGAGCAGCCACGGGACGGCCCGCCCGGGCCCGGCCGCGCGGGATTCGCCGGGTGTCCCGGTGGGTGTTCCGGTGGCTGTACCCGTGGCTGATTCCCCGGGGACCGCGTCCTCGGGGGCCTGCTCCAGGACGACGTGGGCGTTGGTGCCGCTGATGCCGAAGGAGGAGACCGCCGCGCGGCGCGGGCGCCCGTCGGCGGGCCAGTCCACCGCCCGGTCGAGCAGCCGCACCGCGCCGGAGCTCCAGTCGACGTGCGGGCTGGGCCGCTCGGCGTGCAGGGTCCGCGGCAGGGTGTGCCGCCGCATCGCCATGATCATCTTGATGATGCCCGCGACACCGGCCGCGGCCTGGGTGTGGCCGATGTTGGACTTGACCGATCCCAGCCAGAGCGGCTTGTCCGCCGGACGGTCCCGGCCGTAGGTGGCCAGCAGGGCCTGGGCCTCGATCGGGTCGCCCAGCGAGGTGCCGGTGCCGTGCGCCTCCACCGCGTCCACGTCGGCGGTGGTCAGTCCGGCCGCCGCCAGCGCGGACTGGATCACCCGCTGCTGGGAGGGGCCGTTGGGGGCGGTGAGCCCGTTGCTGGCGCCGTCCTGGTTGACCGCGGAGCCCTTGACCAGGCCGAGCACCCGGTGGCCGTTGCGGCGGGCGTCGGAGAGCCGCTCCAGCAGCAGCAGGCCGACGCCCTCGCCCCAGCCGGTGCCGTCGGCCTCGGCGGAGAACGCCTTGCAGCGCCCGTCCGGGGCCAGGCCGCGCTGCCGGCCGAAGCCGACGAACAGGCCCGGCGTGGCGATCACGGTGACGCCGCCGGCCAGGGCCAGCTCGCACTCGCCGGAGCGCAGCGACTGCGCCGCCAGGTGCACCGCCACCAGCGAGGAGGAGCACGCCGTGTCGATGGTCACCGCCGGCCCTTCCAGCCCCAGCACGTAGCTGACCCGGCCGGAGGCCACGCTGCCGGCGCTGCCGGTGCCCAGGTACCCCTCCAGATCGGCCGGCGGGTCGACCGCGCGGGTCGCGTAGTCGTCGTACATCACGCCGGTGAAGACGCCGGTGCGGCTGCCCTTCAGACCGGCCGGGTCGATCCCGGCCCGTTCGAAGGTCTCCCAGGCGGTCTCCAGCAGCAGGCGCTGCTGCGGGTCGGTGGCCAGCGCCTCGCGCGGCGAGAGGCCGAAGAAGTCCGCGTCGAACCCGCCCGCCCCGTACAGGAATCCGCCGTGCCGGGTGTAGGTGGTGCCGGCGTGGTCCGGGTCCGGGTCGTACAGGCCGTCGAGGTCCCAGCCGCGGTCGGCCGGGAACCCGCCGACCGCGTCGGTGGCGCTCGCCACCAGCTCCCAGAGGTCCTCGGGGGAGCGGACACCGCCCGGGTAGCGGCATCCCATCGCCACGACGGCGATCGGCTCGTCCGGCGTGACGGCGGCCGTCAGCCGTGCGGCCTGCCGCAGGCGCTCGTTCTCCTTGAGCGCGGCGCGCAGCGCGTTCACAACCTTCTGGTCGGGCGTCGCCATGGGGGACTCCTTCACTCCGTCGTTTCGAGGGCCAGCGACACGAGGTCGTCGACGTCCATGTCGTCGATCGCGACCGTGTCGTCGTCGCCGGGGGCGGGGGCGGGGGCTTCGGGACCGTCGGAGCCCTCGGCGAGCCGCGTCAGCAGCTCCACCACCCCGGCGCTCTTCAGCCGGGCCAACGGCACGGCGTCCAGCAGCCTGCGGATCCGGGCCTCGTCGGACTCGGGGGCCGGGCGGATCCCTTGGACCAGGTGGCCGGCCAGGGCAGCCGGCGTGGGGTAGTCGAACACCAGCGTCGGGGAGAGGTTCAGACCCGAGACGGTGGTCAGCCGGTTGCGCAGTTCCAGGGCGGTCAGCGAGTCGAAGCCCAGCTCGGTGAACGCCCTGCCGGTGTCGATGCCGACCGGCGAGGCGTGGCCGAGGACCGAGGCGACCTCGGCGCGCACCAGGTCCAGCAGCAGGTCCTCGCGCTCGGGCTCCGACAGCTCGGCCAGCCGCTCGGCCAGCGGCACCCCGGCCGGGGCGGCCGCCGCCCGGCGGGCCGGCGCGCCCGCCCCGCGCACCAGGCCCCGGTACAGCGGCGGCAGGCCGCCCCCGGAGGCCTGGGCGCGCAGCGCCGCGTAGTCGACCTTCGCCGGGACGGTGGCCGCCTCGTCCAGGGCGAGCGCCGCGTCGAACAGCGCCAGGCCCTCCTCCGCGGTCATCGGCAGGATGCCGCTGCGGCGGGTGCGTGCCCGGCTCGCCTCGTCCAGGGTCGCGGCCATGCCGCCGTCCGGCGCCCACATGCCCCAGGCGAGGGAGTGCGCCGTCAGGCCCAGCGACCTGCGGTGGACGGCGAGCGCGTCCAGGAAGGTGTTGGCCGCCGCGTAGCTGGCCTGTCCCGGGTTGCCGGTGGCGCCGGCCGCCGAGGAGAACAGCACGAACGCGACCGACGGCCGGTCCCGGGTCAGCTCGTGCAGGTGCCAGGCGGCGTCCACCTTGGGCCGCAGCACCCGGTGCAGCTGCTCGGGGGCGAGGGTGCGGACGGTGGCGTCCTCCAGGACACCGGCCGCGTGCACGACCGCCGTCAGCGGGTGCTCGGCCGGGATGCCGTCCAGCAGCTTCTCCAGGGCGGAGCGGTCGGTGACGTCGCAGGCGGCGACGGACACCTCGGGGGCGAGGCCGGCCACCAGCTCGGCCACGCCGGGGGTGAGCAGCCCGCGGCGCCCGACCAGCACCACGCGCCGTGCGCCGTGCCGGGCGACCAGGTGCCGGGCCAGCAGGCCGCCCAGCGCGCCGGTTCCGCCGGTGATCAGGACGGTGCCCTCCGGGTCCAGCCCGGGGCCGCCGGCGGCCGGGGCCACCCGGGCCCGGCCCAGCCGCGGGGCGTACGGGGTGCCGCCGCGCAGGGCGATCTGCGGCTCGCCCGCGGCGATCGCGGCCAGGGCCGCCGCGACCGGGGCCGCCTCGGGGTCGTCCTCGTCGAGGTCGAGCAGCCCGAACCGGCCGGGGTTCTCCGACTCGGCGCTGCGCACCAGGCCCCAGACGGCCGAGGCGGCGAGGGACGCGTCGGCGGAGCCGCCCCGGGGGGCCGGTTCGCCGGGCGGGGTCACCGCGGCGGCGTGCTCGGCGGTGAACACCAGCCGGGCGGCGGCCAGCCGCTCGTCCTCGAACAGCTCCTGGATCAGCGCCAGGGCGGCGCCGGTGGCGGCGTGGGCCGCCGGCACCGGCGCCCCGGCACCGACGGGCAGGCACGGGGTCAGCACCGCGTGCGGCACCGGCGCCCCGTCGTCCAGGGCCGCGCGCAGGGCGGCGAGGTCGCGGTACCGCGCGGCCTGCCCGGCCGCGGCCAGACCGCGGACGTCCTCGCCGAGCACCGCCCAGTGGCTGCCCGGGACCGGTTGCGCCGGCGGCACGGCCGCCCACTCGACCCGGAACAGGTCGTCGTGGCGGGCCGCCGGGAGCTGGTCGGCGGAGACCGGGCGCACCACCAGGGTGTCGACCGTCACCACCGGCGCGCCCGTCGCGTCCGACACCGTGATCGTCACGGAGTCGTCCCCGGTCGGCACGGCGCGCACCCGGACGGCGTCGGCGCCGGTGCGGTGGAAGCGCACGCCCGACCAGGACACCGGCAGCCGGGTCTCACCGGGCTGCTGGAGCAGACCGAGGACGTGCAGGGAGGCGTCCAGCAGGGCCGGGTGGACGCCGAAGCGCTCGGCCCCGCTGTCCTCGGGCAGCGCGACCTCCGCGTACAGCTCCCGCCCGTCCCCGGCGTCGCGCCGCCAGGCCGCACGCAGGGCGCGGAAGACCGGCCCGTACTCGACGCCCGCGTCGGTCATCGGGCCGTAGACCTCGTCGACCGGCACGGCGCGCGCGTCCTGCGGCGGCGGCCAGGCCGTGTCGTGGCCGGCCGCGGCCGGCTCCGCCCCGTCGGCGGTGGCCAGCATGCCGCCCGCGTGCAGCGTCCAGTCCGGTTCCTGCTCCCCGCCCGCGGGCTGGGGCCGGGAGTGCACGGTGACGGTGCGGCGGCCGGTCGTCGTGGCCGGGCCCACCACCACCTGGACCAGGACGGCGCCGTGCTCCGGCAGCACCAGCGGCTCGCGCAGCGTCAGTTCCTCGATCACGTCGCTGCCGGTGGCGGCGCCGGCCCGCAGCACCATCTCCAGGAAGGCCGTCGCGGGCAGCAGCGGCGCACCGTGCACCGCGTGGTCGGCGAGCCAGGGGTGCGCGTCCAGCGAGACGAGGCCGGTGAAGACCGCGCCCGCCCCGCCGGCCAGGCCGACCCCGGCGTCCAGCAGCGGGTGGTCGGCGCTCTCCAGCCCGGCCCGCTCCAGGCCCGCGGCCGGGGCCGGGGTCCGCAGCCAGTACGGCTCGTGCTGGAAGGCGTAGACGGGCAGGTCGACGGGGGTGGCCGGCCCGCCGAAGAAGGCGGCCCAGTCCACCGGGTGGCCCTGTGCGTGCAGGGTGGCGACGGCGGCGGCGACCGCCACCGGCTCGGGGCGGTCCCGGCGGACGGCGGCCACGGCCGGCCGGTCGTCGGGCAGCGTGCCCCGGACCGGCGCGGTGAGCACCGCCTGCGGGCCGATCTCCAGGTAGGTGGTGGTGCCGGTGTGGTGGAGGGTGGTGATGCCATCGGCGAAGCGGACGGTGTCGCGCAGGTGGCGGATCCAGTAGTCGGCGTCGTACTGCTCGACGGGTCGGCCTGTGAGGTTGGAGATGACGGGGATGCGGGGCCGGCTGTGGGTCAGTTTGGCGGCTTCGGTGCGGAACTCCTCCAGGATCGGGTCCATGTGGGGGGAGTGGAAGGCGTGGCTGACCTTGAGTGCGGTGGTGCGCCGGCCCTGGGCCCGCCAGTGGGCGGCGAGGGCTTCGACGGCGTCGGTGTCGCCGGAGATCACGACGGAGGTGGGGGAGTTGACGGCGGCGAGGGCGGTGCCGGGGAGGAGCGTCGGCGTGACCTCCTCCT